>JAHHSW010000121.1 GCA_020024985.1 Anaeroplasmataceae bacterium
AATCTAAATCCTCCTTCACATTACTAAGGCTCGTACCGGGAATACCAAATATTAAATCAATATTAATATTATCTATTCCGGCTTTTCTTAAATAGCTAACAGCATTCATTACTGTAGCTCTATCATGATGTCTATTTAAAAGCTTAATAGCGCTAGGATCAATAGTTTGAACCCCAAGAGATGCTCTATTTATATTATATTTATGAAGCATTCTACATAGCTCTGGTGTAACTAGCTCTGGATTTAGCTCAATTGAGTTTTCCTGGCTTCTTCTTAAAATAGGCTCTACTTCCTTAAGCACCCTTTCTAAAAGCTCAAGCTCAATCGAATTAGGAGTTCCTCCTCCTATATAGACTGTATCTACATTTTTAAGCTTAAGCATATTATTATAAAGCTCTTTAAGTAAATAATCAATATATTTCTCTTGATTTTCTCTTTTAGCTACTAGCTTTGGAAAATCACAGTAGCTACAGATAGTTTTACAAAAGGGTATATGGATATATAGCCCTAATGAATTATTTAATTTATTATCGTTTGAATTCATAAAGCTACCAACCACACTTTCGTAATATACATTATATAACATTTATTATTAAAAATCTATATTATATGGAATCAAGAAAAAAAGAATCCATTCTACTTTCGTAAAATGGATTCTAAATTTATTTAAGCTAGATGTTTCTATGCTGACGCTTATAATCAATTAAAAGCATTAATACATAAGCGAATAAAACACAGCCAATTATACCCATATATAGGTAGCCCTGATTAGCAACAAAATCAAATGGCTTATCCTTAAGCATAGTTTTAAAAAGAGTCTTAAAGAAAATTCCTAAAGGATAGAAGCCTAATAATGAGCCAACTACAACACCAGAAATTAAATAGCTTTCCTTATTATAGCCCTTCATTACCTGAATAATTGCTGGAATTAATAATGCTACACCACATAGCATATAAACTAAATAATCTGAATCAAAGCTAATATCTGTTCCCCATTCATCCTGGTAGAATGAATAGCTTTGAATATAATAAACTAGATTAAAGATAATTATTAATGCAGGAATAGCAATTAATAATGCATTTTCAATATTCTTCTTCATTATTCTACTACCTCCTCATAGTTAGGATCTAAAATTCTTGGCTGCTTAATAGCAAGTAAAGCTAAAATTAATGCACAAATAATAATATTTGGAAGCATATATGAGCCATTATAAGCTAAGCTATAGAACCAAGCACCACCAGGGAAGTTATCAGGAGTATTTGAGCTCCAGAAAATTACACCTGCTAGGAAATGGCATAATAGCTTTCCAAGACCACCAACTACTGTACCAACAACAAGCCAAGTAACTCTGCCCTTATTATCCTTAGCATTATGATATAAGCCATAGAATAAGCCTGCAAGAGCAACCATTGGATAGGTTAGTAAATAGTCTAATGCAACCTGGAATAAAACATTGTACCATGTATCAGCAATAGCATAAACACCAGTTAAGCATTGAATTAAGCTTACAGCAATACCGCCAAGTAAGCCAGCTAAAAAGCCTCTTCTATAGGCTAAAATTAGAATAGGTATCATCGCAATACCAATTGAGCCACCATTTGGCCATAAACCACGGAATAATCCGCCTTGTAGAGTATCTAGTGCAAAGGCTATAGCAGTTAAAATTGCTACCTCAGCTAGTACCCTTGTGGTAAATTTGTTTGTTTTCATATTCTCCTCCTTAAAAAACAAAAAAAATGCCCACTAGGACATACTAAAAAGAAAATAAATATGGATTTCTCACATTATTCCCTACGCTAGCATTACCTAGATCAGGTTAAGGGTCGATATAAATCCTCTCAGCCTTTCGGCTCCCCTCAATATGACAAGCCTATTATAACTCCATTTTCATTCATTTTCAAGGTTTATTACGCTTTATTCACTGATAATATGGTATAAACCAAGGCTTTATTGTAAAAATAAGGGCATAGCTAAGAATTAGCTACACCCTTAAAAATTAATTATTTAATTCAATTTTACTTCCATTCTTATTCTTTATTACCTCTATTCCCTCAGGAATAAGAGCCTTAATAGAATCAACATGGGAAATAATACCTATTAATCTACCATTTTGAGCTAGGGTAATTAAAGCCTCAATGGCGTTATTTAAGGCCTCCTCATCTAAGGAACCAAAGCCCTCATCAATAAAAATATTTTCCATCTTTATTCCACCATTAATAGACATAATACATTCAGAGGTACCAAGTGCTAGGGCTAAGGCAGTCATAAAGGATTCACCACCTGAAAGTGATGATACTGCCCTCATATAGCCAGTATGCTCATCATTAACGCATAAGTCTAAGCCCTTATCTGATGAGCCCTCTCCTACCTCTCTATATAGGGTATATCTATTAGAAGAGAATAAATTTAGATAATGATTAGCATAAACTAGTATCTTATCTAGTAGCTTCATTAAAACAAATTTTTGAATGCTAATCTTTTTCATACCACTAAGCTTACCACTACATAGCTCATAAAGATATTCTAGGGTTTGATAGCTATCTAAATCATCCTTTATACCACCAATAGTGTTATTATAGCGGTTAAGGGCTGAGCTAAGCTCATTTTTAAGTGAGTTAGCTGCTAAATATGCCTTTTCAAGGATATTTTCCTCCTCTAGAAGGGTATTAAGCTTTTTCTTTATGTCCTCTGTATCAACAATTTCATTATTAGTTATTAGACCCTCTAAAACATTTATTCTTGAATTATAATCATTTCTCATAATATCAAAGCTATTAATTTTTTCACTTAAGGCTGGAATTTTACTTAGGCTATTAAGCTCAAGCTTAAAGCCCTCATGGCTAATATTATTTTTGCTAAGCTCAGAAGCTAAATCATTCTTAAGCTTATCAATTTCTAAAAGAAGCTCAGCTAACCTACTCTTAACACTATTTATGGTAGTGTTTAATCTAGTATAGCTACTATCAATCGTTCTTATTTTAGTATCTAAGGCAAGCTTTATGCCCTTTAAATCCTCAATTTCCTTTAAAAGCTCTTCTCTTAAGGTGCTTAAATTAGCACCATTTAAGAAGCTTTCTACCTCTTCCTTTAGCTTATCATATTCAAGAGTGCTTTTTTGAATATCAAGCTTGATACCCTCAAGCCTTGAAACAGCCTCATTATAAAGATTTGTAGATCTTTTAATTGCGCCCTTAATTTCTTCAAGCCTGTTTTCAATCTTTTTATTATCGTTAACCTTATTGAAATGCTTAATTTTCTTTTCCTCAAGAGCATTATAGGCATCACTTACCTCATCAAATTTACTTAAATCAAGCTCAAATACCTTATCCCTACTAGTATCCTCAATTAGCTTAGTATTGCTTTCAATTTGAGCCTCTAGCTTATTAATTTGATTATTTGCCTTATTAATTTCCCTATTTAAGGAATCGATTGAATAATTTAATTCCATAGGAGCTATAACTGGATTTGGGTGATGTATACTACCACAAAGAGGACAAGGCTCATTAGGCTTTATTAAATCCTTATATTTTAATAGCTCATTATGCTTAATAATAGTTTCTATTCTATCCTTACTATTTTCTAAATTTGATAGTGTTTCTTTAGCTAATTTAAGCGTATTATTATATTCATTTATATCATTTTGATATTGTTTAAGCCTTTTTTCTAAATCTAATCTAGTAAGATATCTATTATATAAATCAGTAA
>JAHHSW010000122.1 GCA_020024985.1 Anaeroplasmataceae bacterium
ACGCTATAGTGGTTGGTGGTGGGCCTGCGGGTCTTTCAGCAGCTATCTATTTAGCTCGTGCTAAATTTTCAGTACTGGTTATAGATAATGATGGCTTTGGTGGACAAATTAAGATTACAGCTGAGGTAGTTAATTATCCTGGTGTTTATAAAACCAGTGGTAAGGAGCTAACCATGGAAATGAAGCGTCAGGCAGAGGCCTTTGGAGCAAGCTTTTTAGATGCCTCAGTTACAGGATTTGATTTTACCTCTAAAATTAAAGAGGTTCATACCTCTAGAGGTGATTATAAGGCGGTAGGCTTAATTTTAGCTACTGGCTCTCATCCAAGGAAGCTAGGCTTTAAGGGTGAGGAGGAATACCAAGGTAGAGGTGTTGCATACTGCGCAACCTGTGATGGAGAATTCTTTACAGGTAAGGATATATTTGTTATCGGTGGAGGCTTTGCAGCGGCAGAGGAAGCTATTTTCTTAACCAAGTATGGTAAGAGTGTAACTGTAGTGGTTAGAGGTGATGATTTTTCCTGTGCTAAGAGTATAGCTGATAAGGTTAAGGCTCATCCAAGGATTAAGGTTTTATATAATACAACCATTAAGGAGGCCTTAGGAGCTTCTAAGCTTAGAAAAGCTGTTTTTATTAATAGTAAAACTAATGAGGAAATAATATATGAAACTCTTGATACCTTTGGAATCTTTGTCTTTGCTGGATATGAACCAGAAACAGCTTTATTTAAGGATTTTTTGGAGCTTTCTAAGGAGGGTAACCTAATTACTGATGAAACTAAAAAAACTAATATAGAAGGCGTTTATGGGGCTGGAGATGTTTGTGTTAAGCCACTAAGACAGGTTGTTACCGCTGTAGCTGATGGTGCTTTAGCAGCAACCTCACTTGAAAAATATATTCCTAGTGTGGTTAAGGAGCTACAAATTGAAACCTTAAAGCCTGAGGCTAAGGAGATTAAAAAGCCTATAGCTATTAAAAATGAGCTAGAGGATAGTAGTGGTGAATTTATATCTAGTGAAATTAAAGCTCAGCTTAAGCCTATAATTGAGACTGTTAATAAGGAATTAACCTTTGTTGTTATTGATAATGATACAGCCTTTAGTAAGGAGCTTATTGGCTTTTCTAAGGAATTTAAGGAGCTAAGCAGCTATTTTAATGTAGAGATTAAAAAGGGTGAGGTAGCTGGAATAATGCTATATAGTGAGGGTAAATATCTAAATGTAACCTTCCATACTGTCCCAGGAGGACATGAATTTAATTCCTTTGTGGTAGCTATATTTAATGCTGTAGGTAGAAAGCAGCCAATTGCTGAAGAGGTACTTAATAGTATTAAAGAGCTTCCTAAGGCAAAGCTAATGATATTTGTTTCACTTTCATGTACAATGTGCCCTGAATTAGTCATGGCCGCAGCTAGAGTTGCTTTATTAAATGAGAAGGTAACTCTTGATGTTTATGATATTTCTAAATTCCCAGAGTACCGAAAAAAATATGATATCATGTCAGTACCAGCATTACTAATAAATGATAGTAAGCTAAGCTTTGGAAAAAAGGATTTAAATACCTTAATTTCTATGCTTAAATAGACTAAAGGCTATACCTAAAAATGGTATAGCCTTTATTACATTTATTGACATTTATTAGCTTATAAGCAGATTAAATTGACTAATGAAATAGTATAATTTATAATTTTCTTACTGAGGTGTCGTATGAGTAGAAAAATTACACAAATCGAAGTGTGGGTAACCACACAAAGTTCTTTCTCGATTTATATAAACGCACGATTTTAATAAAAAAATAAGCTTATTCATCATCCTCATCATCAGCAAGAGTATAAAGAGGTTCAGCATTAACCTCCTCCTTAGGGAACATCTTATCAGTATATAAAATACCATCTAGATGATCATATTCATGCTGGAATACAATTGCAGGATAACCAAATAGAGTCATAGTTACATTCTTTAGCTTGTTAGTTTTGTAATCAAGAATAGCACCCTTAACCTTAATCTTAAGGTGTCTAGGAGTTACTAAGCCATGGGTATCTCTATCTACTGATAGGCAGCCCTCACCATCTGGAAGATAAACCATTTCCTTGCTTTTAGCAATGATTTGAGGATTAATCCAGGTATACATATACTTAGTATTATTTTCATCTAAAAAGTCATTACAATTCATCGCAAACATTCTTTTATTACAGCCAACCTGTGGAGCCGCAAGACCTACACCTGGCTTAATTTTATATTTCTTTACTAATTCATCTACCTCTGAAACTACCATGTACTCAGTTAAACCTCTAGCACAGGCTAAATCAGCACTAGAAAGAGGAAGAGATACTCTTTCAGATACATTTTTTAATATTTGATTTCCTTCTTTTACAATATCCTTTTCAAAATACATAATTCATCACCACTATTTATTATAGCATAAAGAATTTTAAATATCTATCTAGGGTATATTAATATATAAGCTATAAATAGTGTTTTTCTTGAAAAAAAGTATGCTAATTAGTATAATTACTGATAGGTGATAAGATTATGTTTGATTTAATTGATAAATACACAGCTGAGCTTTTTGATACTATAGAATTTAAAAGGCTATTAGAGCTTAGGGATTATATTAATAAAAATTATTCTTCATTAATTATAGGCTTTAAAACGGCAGAGGCTAAATATGAGGAAATGAAGCAATATGGGGCCTATGCTAGTGGTATTGATGAGCTAAGAAAAAGCTTTATAGAGGCCAAGAAGAAGCTTTATAGTAAGCCTGAGGTTATTGAATATTTTGATTTAGAAAGAAAAATCCAAGCACTTTTAACAGCTGATTTAAATGAAATTAAGGAAGCTGTTTCTAATAAGTTTACTAAATCAGGTAGCTTCTTTAGCTGTAAGGGAGAAAAATAAAAAAATTTTAAGGTGTCAAGAAAAAATACTTGACACCCTATTTTTATATGATATAATACCATTGTGAATAATTTTGAAAAGGAGTGTATTTACAATGGTTAAAATTAGATTACAAAGATTTGGTAAGCATAAGGCACCAAGCTATCGTATTGTTGCTGCAGATTCAAGATCTCCACGTGATGGTAAGTTCCTAGAGATCTTAGGTACATATAATCCATTAACTAATCCTGCAACTGTAAACTTAAAGGCAGATGCAATCAAGGCTTGGTTAGAGAAGGGTGCACAACCAACAATTACAGTAAAGAACATTTTAATTGCTGAGAATATTTTATCTAAGTAAGAGGTAACCTACTATGATAAAGTTCGAAGAGTTAATCTCAAGTTTAATTCTTCCTTTAGTAGCTTATCCTGAGGATGTCATTATAACCTGTGTTAGTGAGACTGAAGCAAATCTTGAGTATCAAGTTAAGGTTAATCCTAATGATTTAGGTAGAGTAATCGGTAAGGGTGGTATTATAGCTAAGGCTATCCGTACAGTGTTATATGCCGGTGCTTCTAAAGAAGGAAAAAAGATACATTTAGATATCGATAGCAAATAAAGTTTCAAAAAGGCTAAAGGAGGAAATTCCTCCTTTTCTTTTTGAAATGTAGAGTTAATATTAATAGGCTTTATTATAAAACATCGGAATATTTTCCGGTGTTTTCTTTTTCTAAATAAGCTATTATGATATAATTATCTATGAAAAAATATAAAATAAAAAATAAAGGGGCATTTATTATGCCCTTATGCTATATATAAT
>JAHHSW010000123.1 GCA_020024985.1 Anaeroplasmataceae bacterium
AAAAAGATTTATGAGCTTGCTGGTCATGAATTTAATATTTCATCACCTAAGCAGCTTGGAACAGTTTTATTTGATGAGATGGGTATTAAATATCCAAAGAAGAAGGGAAATAGCTATTCTACCGATATAGAGGTTTTAACTCAAATAAGGGAGCTTAGCCCTATAGTAGATTTAATAATTGATTATAGAGGCAAAACAAAGCTTATATCTACCTATGTAGAGGGCTTAAGAGAGATGATTTATCCTGATAATAAGGTTCATACTATTTATCAGCAGGCCTTAACCCTTACAGGTAGATTATCATCAACTGATCCAAATCTGCAAAATATTCCAATTCGTACCCCTGAGGGACATAAGATTAGAAAGATGTTTATTCCAGCTAAGGATGGAAATAGCTTCTATAGTGCAGACTATAGTCAAATTGAGCTTAGAGTTTTAGCTCATATGGCTCATGTAGAGAAGCTAATTGAGGCCTTTAAATCAGGTGAGGATATTCATACTAAGACAGCTCGGGAGGTCTTTATGAAGGAGGATATAACTGCTGAGGATAGACGTAGAGCTAAGGCAGTTAACTTTGGTATTGTCTATGGTATTAGTGCCTTTGGGCTTGCTAATGATTTAGGCATTAGCAATGTAATGGCTTCTAATTTTATTAAGAAGTATAATGAGGTATATCCTGAGATTCATGAATATATGGATAAGGTTGTTGAGGACTGTAAGAGGGATGGATACGTTAAGACTATGGAGAATAGAATTAGATATATAAAGGATATTAATTCTAAAATCTATATGCAAAGAGAATTTGCTAAGCGTACAGCTATGAATACCCCAATTCAGGGTAGTGCGGCTGATATAATTAAGCTTGCAATGATTAATGTGGATAAGGCCCTAGAGCGTGAGCATATGCAAAGTAAGATGCTAGTTACAGTTCACGATGAGCTTGTTTTTGAGGTCGAAAAGGGTGAGGAGGAAAAGCTTCAAGGGCTAGTACGCTATGAAATGGAAAATGCTATGAAGCTTGATGTACCACTAGTTGTTGGTGATTCCTTCGGGAGTAATTGGTATGAGGTAAAGTAATATGGATATTATTTTAAATAGAAGAAGCGTAAGAAAATTTGATTTATCTAAAAAAATTAGTGATGAGGCGCTTTTAGATTTATGTAGATATGCAGAGGCTGCCCCATCAGCAAGAAATCAAAGGGGAAGAGCCTATATAGTAATTAATGATGAGGAAGTAATTAAAAAATTAGCTACTGTTAGTCAGGGTAGTAAAATACTTAATGGAGCTAATAGCTGTATTTGTGTAGTGGGGAAGGATAAGAGTCTGCTTACAACTCCACTTATGCAGCCAATGGATTTAAGTGCCGCTACAGAGAATATCCTATTAAGGGCTACAGAAAAGGGCCTTGCTAGCTGCTGGGTAGGATTATATCCTATGGAGGAGAGAATGAGGGCAGCTGAGGAAATATTAGGTATTCCAAGTAATGAATTTGCCTTTTCATTAATAGCCCTAGGCTATCCAGATATAGAAAATCCATTTTATGATATGGCTAAGCCAGCAGAGGTTAGCTTTAATAGGAGGTAAATATGCCAGAGCTTCCAGAGGTTGAAACAGTTAGAAGGGTATTAGATAAGAGTCTAATAGGCCTTACTATTACTGATTGTAAGGTTAGATATGATAATATAGTATCTGATGATACTAGTGAATTTAAGAAAAATGTTATAGGACATAAAATTATTAGTACAGCTCGTTTAGGTAAGTGCTTAATGTTTAACCTAGATAATGGTACAATAATTAGCCATTTAAGAATGGAGGGTAAGTATTTTTATTTACCTAAGGATTCCTTAGATAATAAGCATATCCATCTTATCTTTTATTTTGATAATGGATATATGCTAGCCTACCAGGATGTTAGAAAGTTTGGTAAGCTATGCTTTAGATGTCCTAAGGATTTATATACTACTGAGCCCTTAAGCAAGGTTGGAGAGGACCCAGTTTTAAATCCTAATATAGATATTGATAGGCTATATAAAAAGCTTCATTCTAAGCATATTCCAATTAAGAGTGCTTTACTTGATCAGTCAATTTTAGCGGGCCTTGGAAATATTTATGTTGATGAGGTTTTGTTTATAGTAGGAATTAATCCTAATAAGGAAAGTGCCCTAATCACTAAAACGGATGTAGAAAATATCGTTACTGAAAGCCGTAGAATCTTTTTAAAGAGCATTGAAAATAAGGGCACTACCATAAGAAGCTATACCTCAAGCCTAGGTATAGAGGGAGAATATCAAAAATATCTACTTGTACACACCAAGGAGGTTTGTCCTAAATGTGGTAGAAGGCTTGCAAAATGTAGAATAGGTGGAAGAGGCACCTATTACTGCGAGGAATGCCAGAGGTAATTTAGATGGTTATTGGTATAACAGGTGGAATTGCTAGCGGTAAGAGCAATGTATGTAGTGTTATAAGAGCTCATGGCTATAAAATAATTGATTGTGATAAAATTAGCTATTTAGAAACTCTTAAGGGTGGAAGGCTATATGAGGCGATAATTAAGGGCTTTGGAGCTAGTATTTTAGATAGTAATTTAGAAATAGATAGAAAGGCCTTAGGAAGAATAATATTTAGTAGTAAGGAAAAAAGAGAGCTACTTGATAGTATTACTCATCCAATAATTTTAGAAGAGGTTAAAAGACAAATTAAGGAGCTTAAGGAAGAGCTTATCTTTGTTGAGGTACCTTTATTATATGAGGCTAAATTTGATTCTATTTGTGATTATGTAATATGTGTATATCTTAAGGCTTCTGAGCAAATAAAAAGGCTTATGGCTCGTGAGGGAATAGATAGAGAATACGCTAAGAGTAAAATTGCCTCTCAAATGAGCCTAGAAAAGAAAAAGGAGCTAAGTGATTTTGTAATAGATTCTAGTGGGTCATTTGCTGAAACAAAGAAAAATATAGAAAAGGTTTTAGAAAGAATAGAAAAGGAGTGTATTTAAAATGGCAGCTGTAGTTGAAACATGTGAAACTGGTCGTGATGAGTTACTTCAAACTCATTATTATAGGGCATCCTATAAGCAAGTTAAGGATAGATACCTTGAAATTTTAGAGAGCTTAGGACATAATATTATATCTGTTAATGATGAATACTATGAAATTGCTTCAGAGTATGGTAATATGTCTATTGTGGCAAAAATTATAATGCAAACACCAATTGAAACCTCTATAGATTTTTACATTAATGTAGAATCATTTTTAGGCGGAGCTGGTAAGGCTAGAAAATTTATAGAGCAGGTATATAGCTCTTTAGAGAAGAGCTTTGAGCCTAAGGGATTAGGATTACATAAGTAGGAGTTTTAATATGACAAATAAGAGTCTTGATAGTAAGTCAAAATTTAATATATATTCGAGCTTTACATTATCTAATGATGATGTAAATGTAGTTTCACTACTATATGCACCACTTATAGGTAGTGATGCCTTAATGCTATATTTAGGGCTTACTTCACTTTTAGAGAGGAATAATTTAAAAAGTGAGGATATAATCCATCAGGATTTATTTGATATTTATTCATTTACACCACAAAGCTTTATGAAGGCAAGAATTAAGCTAGAGGGAATAGGCTTATTAATAACCTATCAAAATGATAATTCATATATTTATG
>JAHHSW010000124.1 GCA_020024985.1 Anaeroplasmataceae bacterium
CCTCTTAATTTACCTTCTTGGTTTTTACGTTTGTCATCGGACTTCAGTTTGTTTTCCAACCTCATCCACCATTTGGCCTCATTAAGTTTCTATTCGTAGGCTCGGAATTTTGCTATTTGCTTCCTTCACCAAAGTTGTTTCCAACCTTCATTATAGATTTACATCCATAAAACGCACCATTACTGATACGGGCTTGCATTTTACTACACTAGCGACAAATACTCGTGACTGGACTTTCACCAGTAAGATTAGTACCATGCCTGGCACACAATAAAAATGGTGAAGCTATCACTCCACCATTACCTAAGCTATAGGCTTGATATATTAATTTTGCTATAGGTAAAGCCTAAGGCTTTTACAATATCATCATAAATATCCTTACCTAAAAACATTCTTATTATTTCTCTTGTCTTATCCTCTATGTTAAATTCCTTAAAATAAGCTAAGTTAGGATAAGCAATTGAGGCACAATAATAAGCATTTGCATAGGCTAGCTCTAAATTAGTAAAATAGCCATTATGAGGAAGTTCTAAATAAACCTCACCATTTTTAAAGGCATCAAGAGCCATAAAATTCTTGGGATTTTTCTTATATTCTAGTCTTAAATTATTGATTCCACCACCATCAATAACGATTTTATCTGGATTTAAAGAGCCAAAAACAAATTCCTCATCAAGCATTTGGTATCCAACTAGGCCACTACCAGCTAATACATTTTTTATATTAGCCATATCAAACATTGCATAATTTGCATTAGTTGACAAAAAGCCCTGTGAGCCCTTTTTAGTATAGCAGCCTATATAAAAGCTCTTTTTTTCACTATCAGGTATATCACTTGTTAGGGTATTAAGTTCACCAATCATTCCCCTTATATAGCTTGTTAGTTCCCTAGCTCTATCCTCCTTATGGAAGATTTCACCGATTAGCTCTAATGATTTAATTATATCCTCATCAATAGCCTCGTTTTGTCCATAGCTTATACAAACTACTGGCTTATTTATTTGCTGCTCTAGCTGATTCATAAGCTTAACATCTAAAATTTTTGAAATTACGATATCTGGATTACATTCAATAAGCTTTTCAGGATCAGGTACAGCATTACTTCCTCCATTACCACATGATGGAAGCTTTCCTAAATAGTCATTATAGACCATTTTATAGGCTCTAATTGGGTTCCCAGGTCCTTCTCTACGCTCTATATCCTCAGCACCACAAACAAGGCTAATATCGCCAATATAGCTATAAAGCCTTAAGGCTCCACTACCAATACAGCATACTCTTTTAGGAGTATCCTCTATCTCTACAGTTCTTCCTAATAAATCCTTGAAGCTTCTAGTAGTACTAGTATTAGCTTTGCTATTAAAGCATGAGCCAAGGCTTAGACCTATAAAAGCAAGCATAAATAATAACAATAATTTCTTTTTCATATTTTAAACCTCTTCATTAAGGTAGGCAATTCTTTTTCCTTGGTCTTCTATTATACTAATAGATACACCAAACGCCTCCTTTAAAATTTCTTCTGTTAGCTCAGCGGGTCTTCCACTAAATAGGACCTTTGAATCCTTAAGTATTACAACTATATCAAGATAGCTAAGAGCAATATTGATATCCTGAATATTCATGATTGCTAGCTTATTTTGCTCGTGGGCAACTCGTCTAATTATTTTAATGGCATCAATTTGATTTTTTAAATCCAAATTTGAAGTAGGCTCATCTAAATATAAAAGGCTTGGCTCCTGAGCAAGAGCCCTCGCTATTGCCACCTTTTGCCTTTGACCACCACTTAGCTCATTTACATTTCTAAACGCTAGCTCCTCTAGCTCTAAATCTTTAATAATTTTTTCTGAAATTTCTAAATCATGCTGACTAGCCTCAAGCTTCATATATGGTAATCTACCTAAAAGAACGGCATCAAAGGTACTGACATCCGGTAAGCTAATCGATTGAGGGACATAGCTTATAAGCTTGGCCCTATCCTTAGCCTTCATAAGAGTAATGTCTTTTCCATCTAGAAATATAGTATCTCTATTAGCCTTAAGAAGGCTTATTATACATTTCATAAGAGTAGTTTTACCAACACCATTTTTACCAATAATCCCTACACATTTTCCATCCTCTAGCGTTAGACTTATATTATCTAAAACAAGCTTGTCCTTTTCATATGCATAGCTAAGATTTTTAACCTCTAATCCCATACTATCGCTTCCTTCCTCTTAGTAATAGATAAATAAACATAGGTCCACCAAGAAGGGAGGTTATAGCACCAACTGGAAGGCTGCTGCCTCTTAAAATTAATCTACCAACTAAATCGCTTAGTAATAATAAATTTCCACCGAATACAAAGGATGTAGGAATTAAATATCTAAAATCATCGCCTATGAATCTCTTCATTATTTGGGGAGCAATAAGACCAACAAAGCCTATTATTCCTAAAAATGAAACGCATACTGCGGTTATTAATGAAGCCAATAATAGACTGATTATTGTAGTAAGCTCTACTCTTACACCTAGTGACTCAGCTAAATCTGTACCACCAGAAATAGCATTGTAATCCCATCTTTTTATTAAAAAATAAATTAACCCTATTAAAACAACCACTAGCATGATTAAATCATCTGTATAGGTAGCTCTACCTAAATTACCAAAGGTCCAAAATATAGCTGTAGAAAGCTGCTCATTTTCAGAGAAATACTGAATTAAAGTAGTTCCTGCTTGAAATATAGTACCTATAGCCAATCCGGCTAAAACAATAGATTCACTTGAAAAATGCTTATATCGAGCTAATAAAAGAATTATTCCTACCGAAATAGCCGCAAAAAGAAAGGATAGTATAGTTACTATATATGGATTATCAATTAAAATTTGATTGTTATTACCGGCTATACTACCAGCACCTAATAGGATTATAGCAATGTTCGCTCCAAAAACTGAGGCATTTCCTACTCCTAGAGTTGATGGGGATGCCATAGGGTTTCTTAAGACATTTTGCATGATACATCCAGCAATAGCTAATCCACCACCAGCAATTATGCTAGCTAAGGCTCTAGGAAGCCTCATATTGTATATAATTAAAATATTTTTTTCGTCTCCAACTCTAAATATGGCCTTGCATACCTCTATGAAGGACATATTTGAAGATCCAATTGAAATACCTAAAATAAATAAAATTAGCATAATTATAATAAGAGCTAATAAAATGACATTCTTCTTATAATTATTACTTTTATATGTATTTATCATATTTTTTCCCATAAAATCACGACCCGTATACATTCTATCATTATATGGTATTAAAGTAAACAATATATAGAACGATGTTCGGTAATAAAAAAATAAGCATTGACAAACCCTTGTTCGAAAAACATGGGTTTGTCAACGCTCTGAGAGGCTAACGCCTCTTTTTCTTTTATGGTATACTAAATTTGGAAGGTGAACAGATATGCACGAAACTTATATCCGAGATACATATGAGATGAAAGTTTATAGAGATATGCAGAGGCTAAATGCTCAGGTTAGAACTGAGCTTTTTAGGTGTCACCTTTTTGCTGCTGCTAGAGCGGGACAGCATGTATGCCAAAATGAATTCAACAAGATAAACAATCTTCCTTGCACTAGAGAATCTGATGGT
>JAHHSW010000125.1 GCA_020024985.1 Anaeroplasmataceae bacterium
TAAATACACAAGTGGTGACTTATTTATAAATGGTAGAAGTACAAAGGAATATACTGATAGAGATTGGGACGTTTATAGAAATCATAGAATTGGATTTATTTTCCAAAGCTATAATTTGATTCCTCATCAAACAATTTTAGGAAATGTAGAGCTTGCATTAACTATTTCAGGTATTAGTAAGGCAGAAAGAATCGAAAGAGCAAAGAAGGCCCTAGATAGAGTAGGCTTAGCTAAGCAATATGATAAGAAGCCTAATCAGCTTTCTGGTGGACAATGCCAAAGGGTTGCTATTGCCCGTGCATTAGTTAATGAGCCTGAAATATTACTTGCAGATGAGCCAACTGGAGCATTAGATACAGAAACAAGCATTCAAATCATGGAGCTAATTAAGGGGATAGCTAAGGAAAGATTAGTTATTATGGTTACCCATAACCCTGATTTAGCTTATAAATATTCTACTCGTATTGTAAGAGTATTAGATGGAGAGGTTATAGAGGATAGTAATCCATTTAGTGCTGTGGAGGAGGCTATAGAGGCAGAAACTAATAATCAGCAGGAAAATGCAATGCTTAGTGATGAAAAGCCAGCTAAGAAGGAAAAGGCTAAGATGTCATTTTGGACTGCATTTAAGCTAAGTGCTAGAAATCTTTTATCTAAAAGAGGTAGAAGCTTACTTGTCTGCTTTGCAGGAGCTATTGGTATAATTGGTGTTTCATCTGTTTTATCCGTTTCACGTGGTGTTAAGGATTACATTGCTTCTATGCAGGATGATATGCTATCAGGTAATCCTATAACAATTAGTAGAACAGGTGTTGATGTAGCTAGCCTAATGGATGAGGCTTCGTTATCAGATAAAAGAGATGCCATAGAGGCTGGAAATTATGTAAATGTAAATCAAATGATTCAATATTTAATCGGTAATCAGGATGTACTTTTAAATTTACAATATAGAAATGATTTTAATAAGGAATATGTAGATTATCTTAAAAGTATGCCTGCTAGCTATGCTAATGCTATTACCTTGAATTATGGCTTAGATGTTAGTAAAAATATTTTTACAGATTTTACAGTATCAGATGATAAGAATCATCCAGGATATAAGCTTAATGAGGATTTAATGTCTTTAGAGGCTATTACTGAAACCTATACAAAGGCTATTGAGAAGATGGATAATTATGGCCAGTATGCAAAGCTTGTAACAAGCTTAACTACTATGATGAATCAGGCTGTTCCAAATAATGATTATATTAGAACTCAATATGATGTCTTATATGGTGATTTACCAAAGGATAGAAATGATGTTGTGGTTGTATTAAATAATGAGGGTATGCTTACAGATTTATTATTAGTACAGCTAGGATATTATCATCAGGATGATTTCTTTAGATTAGTAAGAAAGGCTATAGATTTAGAAAATGATAATAAGCTTACCGATAATGAGTATGATAAGCTATCTAAATTTGAGTATGAGGAAATAGCCTCAAAGGAATTTTATTTCTTCCCTAATGATGAAATTTATAAGGTGACTGGAACTAATACATCTCCACTAGGAGAGACTAAAAACTTTAGCTATAATCATAATGCTATGGGTCTAGATAAGAGTAAGGCTGAAAAGCTAAATATTTGTGGTATTGTAAAGCCTAAGAAGGGAATTTCCTATGGTGCTTTACAAACAGGCTTTTTATATACTGAGGAATTGGCTAGACATATGATTGAGGTAAATCATGATTCTGAAATAAATAACTACATAAGAGAAAGAAATGCAATTAAGGAGGCTGCAATACCAACCTATCCAAATGCTGCTTATTATGTGGATATGTTTGTTCAAAATATTGATGGTGATATAGATTATAATTTAGATTACTACTGGGAATTTGGTACAAATAGTGGATTAGATCAAGCTAAGGTACAGGTAAATCAAAGAAGTGCTCAGAATGAAATTATGGGTTACTTTGGTGCAGCTCAGGGTCTTCAGGGCTTAAGCCTAAGAGGTACTGGTGGTGATTATATGCCTGAAAGCATTAGTGTTTATCCAATAGATTTTGAGAGCAAGGGCTTAGTTACTGATTATTTGGATAAATGGAATAGTGATGAAACAATTACCTTTACTCGTTTTGATGATAATTTTGAAAATGCAGTTGGTGAGGTAACCTTAACAGGTGATGACCCATTACGTAAGCAAATTCGTTATATGGATAATGTAGAAATTATTATTAATATGATAAATCAAATGATTAATATAGTAACCTATGCATTAGTAGCCTTTACTGCGTTATCATTATTGGTATCATGTGTAATGATTGCAATAATTACCTATGTAAGTGTAATGGAAAGAGTCAAGGAAATTGGTGTTATTCGTTCACTTGGTGGCCGAAAGAGGGATGTCAGCAACCTATTTAATGCTGAGACCTGTATAATTGGTCTTGTTAGTGGCTTAATCGGAGTTGGTATAACTGGCTTATTAACCTTGATTGCGAATATAATTGTAGGTGTTGTATCAAAGGGAACTGTCACAGTAATTGCTCATTTGACATTGCCAACAACCTTAATTATGATTTTAGTTAGTGTAATTTTAACAAGTATATCAGGACTTATCCCAGCAAACTCAGCAGCTAAAAAGGATCCTGTAACAGCTTTAAGAACAGAATAATTATAGATATGGGGCACTTAGGTGTCCCTTTTCTATTGATTTAATAATTAAATAATTTATAATAGGCTTATCTGGAGGTAGATATTATGATGAGACTTGATAAAATGTTATCCCATGTAGGCTATGGCTCTCGTAAGGAGGTAAAGGCTCTTATAAGAAAGGGCTATGTGCTTGTAAACGGAGAATGTGTAACTGATGATGATTATAAGGTTGATGAAATAAATGATGAGGTTACTATTGCTAATCAAGAAGTAAGCTATCAGCATAATATTTATATAATGCTAAATAAGCCAGATGGATATATTTCTGCAACCTGGGATTTTCATGATCCAACAGTCTTAGATTTAATTGATGGCTATGAAAAAAGGAATTTATTTCCGGTAGGTAGATTAGATAAGGATACTGAGGGCCTTTTATTAATTACTAGTGATGGAGATTTAGCACATAGAATGCTAAGCCCTAAGAGTCATGTGGATAAGAAATATTATTTAAGGTATGATGGAGAATTTAAAGAAAGCTACCATTCTATTTTTGAAAGTGGTGTAGAGCTTGATGATGGTTATGTTTGTATGCCTGCTAAATTTATAGAGCTTGGTAATAATGAGGGTGAAATTATTATTAAAGAGGGTAAATTTCATCAGGTAAAGAGAATGATGGAGGCTGTAGGCTGTAAGGTTACCTATTTAAAAAGAATAGAATTTGGTGCTTTAAAGCTAGATGAGGGGCTAAAGCTTGGCGAATATAGGGTTTTAACTGATGAGGAGCTTAAATTAATTCTTTAGTGCAGAAAAGTAAGAAAATAGTGGTTTAAAATAATTTTTAAAAAAAAGTTAAAAAAACTAAAAATTGCTGTTGACAAAGAAAATTTTAAATGGTAGAATAGTGGAGCGCAGTAAAGCAAATGCTTAAAGCGAAATTGAGTCTTTGAAAACTGTATATGACGAACTAAGCGTAAAATAATTAAACGA
>JAHHSW010000126.1 GCA_020024985.1 Anaeroplasmataceae bacterium
AAGGAAGTAAAGAATTTACGTATTATTGACTATCACTGTCATTTAAATCAGCATATGATTAAGGCTGATGATAAGTTTGAGGATATCGGAGCTTTATGGCTTGCAGGAGATCACTACAAGTGGAGAGCAATGAGAATGTGTGGTGTTGATGAGCATTATATCACAGGAGATGCAAGCTTCCATGATAAGTTCATTAAGTATGCAGAAATTGTACCACAAATTCCTGGTAACCCTCTATACTACTGGACACATATGGAGCTTAAGCAAATCTTTGGTATTAATAAGCCACTTAATAAGGATACAGCTGAGGAAATCTATAATGAGGCTAATTTAAAGCTTAAGGATTTATCAGTTAGAAAGCTTTTAAAGCACTTTGGTGTTGATTGTATCTGTACTACAGATGATCCAGTAGATGATTTATTAAGTCATGGTACCTATGATGGAATCCAGGTAAGACCTACCTTCCGTCCTGATAAGCTATATTTATTAGAGGAGGATTATCTACAAAAGCTTGGTAAGGTTGCAGGCTGTAATGTTGATACCCTTGAGGGCTTATTAGAGGCAGTAGCTAAGAGATTAGACTACTTCGTATCTAAGGGCTGCAAGATTTCAGACCACGGCTTTGCTGAATTCCCATCTCGCTATATCTCATTTGAGGAAGCAAAGGAAATTTATGCAAATAGAGCTAATTTAACTCCACAAATGAAGGAGGATTTCTTCGGCTTCCTACTTGTATGGCTAACTAAGGAATACAAGAAGAGAAACCTAGTTGTACAATTACACTTCTCAGTTATTAGAAATAATAATGAAAAGATGTTCAAGCAATGTGGTGTAGATTCAGGCTTCGATTTAATTGGTAAGCAAAGCGTAATCCAAAACATTATTCTTTACCTTAACCAGGTAAGTGATGATGAAAGACCAGAAATCATTCTTTATACACTTAATGATGCTAACCTTGCAGAGCTTGCATGTGTTACTGGAGCCTTCCGTCATGTAAGAATGGGTGCTGCTTGGTGGTTCAATGATACTCTTCGTGGTATTAGACGTAACCTTGAAATTATTTCTGAGTATTCAGCACTTGGTACCTCATTTGGTATGCTAACAGACTCTAGATCATTCTCATCTTACGCAAGATTTGATTTCTTCCGTAGAATTTTAGCTAACTATTTAGGTGAGCTAGTAGAGCAGGGTGAATATGATTTAGCAGCTGCTAAGGAATGTGCTTATAACATTTGTTATGGCAATATTAAGAACCAATTTGGTATCTAATAGCTAAAATAATATTTAATTTGGCCTATAGAGTAAAATCTATAGGCTTTTTGTCTAATTTAGTAAATTAATAAATTATAAGCTTCTTTAATAAAGCCTCTAGCTATGATAAAATATAAACAAGTGATGGCTTTAAGGAAGTGGTTTTTGTGGAGCGAAATTATGTTGATGAGCTAAAGATGATTTTAGCTAGTCAAATTCCAGATGAGGAAAAGAGAAAGAAAATTTTACAATATCATGAATCTGATATTGCTGATATGCTAGATGAGCTATCTCCAGTTGAACGTGGAGAGCTTTATGAGATATTAGGTGATGAGGATTATGCAGAGGTATTATTGTATGCCGAGGATATTGGTCAAATTGTTGATGAGATGAATCCAGAGGACGCAGCTGATGTTATTGAAACACTAGATGCGGATGATGCGATAGACGTATTAGAGGAGCTAGATGATGATCAGCGTAAGGAGATTGTTGCCCTACTAGATGATGAGGCTAGAGAGGATATTAATACAATTATTAAGTATGATGATGATCAAATAGGCTCATTAATGACTAATAATTACATAACTATTGGTGTTTGGGATACTGTTAAGAGCTCAATGAAGAAGGTAGTTGAGCAGGCTGCTGATAATGATAATGTTAGTACAATTTTTGTTTTGGAACCAAATGATAGGCTCTATGGAGTATTAGAGCTAAGAGATTTAATTATAGCTAGAGAGGGTATGGATTTAAAAAATATAATAAAGGTTAATTATCCATACTTTTTAGATACACAGGAAACTGAGGAATGTGTTAATTTATCTAAGGAATATGGTCTAGATTCCTATCCGATTTTAAATGAGGAGCATCAGCTTGTTGGTGTTATAACCTCTGATGATATCGTTGAGGCTGTTGATGACCAAATGGGTGAGGACTATGCTAAGCTAGCCGGTTTAACTGATGAGGAGGAGCTTGATGAGCCCGTTAGAGCATCTGTTAAAAAGAGAATTCCTTGGCTTATAGTATTATTAGTCCTTGGACTAGCTCAAAGCTTCCTAATGACAGGCTTTGAGGCTGTTGTAGCGTCTCTACCAGTAATTGTATTCTTCCAAACCTTAGTTTTAGGTATGAGTGGTAATACTGGTACTCAGTCATTAGCGGTAACTATTAGAATGCTATCAACTGAGGAGAAGAGCAAAAAGAAAATTTTTAAGACTATTTTAAAGGAAATAAGGATAGGCTTTACTAATGGGCTTATGCTTGCAGTACTTGCATTCTGCCTAGTACTAGCCTTTTTAAAGATAACTAATCAGGGTGTATTAGCTGAGGAGTTTAGCTTAATAGAGGGAGTAAAGGGAGCTTCTATAGTAGCTATAGCACTATTAATTGCTATGACCCTATCAAGCCTAGTTGGTACAATAACTCCTATTATTTTTTCTAAGATAAATATAGACCCAGCCGTAGCGTCAGGCCCATTTATTACGACCCTAAACGATGTTACAGCTATGCTTATTTATTATGGACTTGCAGCTATGCTATTCCAAATTGTAATATAAAAAAGAAAAATCCATAGTCCAAATTATAGCTAGGACTATGGATTTTGTTATTTATATTTATTTATTCTTTAAAATAGATTTCATCGACAACCTTTAGGTAGTTAAGCCTTGGTAGATAGCCCTCCTTAATTGGATAGGCTTCTTTTTTTATAGCCTCATAGGGGATAGATTTTCTACCATCATTAAGGATGGCATCATCCCAGTATCTAAGAACTAAATTTAATGGTACTAAATAGTATTCATCAAATTTACTCCAGGACATTATTAAAAAGCCAATTCCACCATGCTTAGTAATTGCCTTAAGATGCTCAATTTGGTGAGGGTGAATATTAGCTAGAGGGAATGCTGTCTTATTATGATTTTCCTTAGCCTCAAAGTCTATATATTTTCCTCTATATATACCATTATAGTCAGTAGTAGATGGTGTTTTATAGTAGGCCTCAGTAATTACAGCCTTACTACGCATAGGGTAGTCTACCTTAACAATTTGAACAGGAGTAGGCTTTTTATGAATAACCGCAATGTCATTATTTAGATAATATTCATTGCTTTCATTTATAATTCCCTCTAAATCCATACCAAGATTAGCTTTATTTATTATTTTTTTAGGGGTTGTCCTCTTAATAGGAAAATTTAATGCCATAATATCACGTCCTTATTCTTAATTATTGTAGCATAAATTATAAAAAATATCGCAAAAAACTCGAAAAATAATATAAATAAACATTTTTGACTAATAGTGTGGTAATGGAAACGTTTTAATGTTTATTTTAAGCAAAATAAGTACTATACTAATT
>JAHHSW010000127.1 GCA_020024985.1 Anaeroplasmataceae bacterium
AGATATGAGATTAAGGTTAATATAATAGATGAGGCTGGTAATTCCTCAAAAGCTTCCTTTTACGTAAATGTTTTAGAAAAGCAGCTACCGATAATTACCTATTTAGGACCTGTAGGTAGCCTAAAAATAGGCTTAAATAAGACTATAGATATTTCTAAATATTTTGAAGCTCACGATCATCAGTATGGAGACATTAGTAAGGATATAGTTTATCCAGTTATTGATACCTCTAAGGTAGGAAGCTATAAATATACACCATATGTTATAAAGGATGGGCTTAGAGCTGAGTGTGAAATTACTATTGAAATAGTAGATGATGTTGAGCCGGAGCTTATTTTAACTACCCATAATATTATTTTGGGCTATAATGAGGATTTTTCCTTATATGACTTTAAAAGATATGTTAAGGGGGTAAATGATAACACCCCTTATAACGAGGAAAATCTATCTATAACCTATGATTTAGAAAACATGGTAGGAAATTATCATATTTTGTATAAATATACTGATGGAATCTATACGGTAGAGGATACAATAGATGTTGTTTTAGTCTCAAAGGATAGACCTATAATTGAGGTTATGGATGTCTATTTAGATAGTAGCTCTGGCTTGGATTTAACAGGCTTCATTAATATAATTGATGAGTCTGACCCTAATATTTATGAAAGCCTAGTAATTGATGATAGTATGGTAGATTACTCTAAGCCAGGAAGCTATGTTGCTAGAGCGTATTGTATAAATTCCTCTGGCTTATCAACAACTAAGCAATTTAGGGTTATTATAAATGGTAATAGTGAAAGTGATTTTAGTGGATATTTATATGCTATAATTGGGGTTACCTTTGGATTATTAATAGCACTGATTATTTTTATTATTATTTATTTTATTTATAAGAAAAGACATAAGGCACTATGATTTAAGGGGTCCATGTAGTAAAATTGAATTGGGTGAAGAATTATGAGAGGATTTTTATATGGTCAAACTGAATATAATATTTTGGCTAATACTGCTAAATTAGATTCATATATTAAATTGGCTAAGGAATGCTCATTTGATTTTTTAACCATAACTGATAGTAATCTATATGGTAGCTATAAGTTCTATAAGAAATGCAAGGAGGCTGGAATTAAGCCAATTATAGGGCTTGAGTATGGCTATCTTACAGAGGATCAAAATAAATCAAAGCTATTATTATATCCCAAGAATAAGGAGGGCTATAAGGCTCTTTTAAAGATAACTAGTAGGGTTAAGCTTGAGGGAATAGAAAAGCTAATTGATATAGAGGAATATAAGGATTTATTTGTTATGATCTTTGTTTTCAATGATTCCTTTATTGAAAGAATGCTATATTCTAGAGAGCTTGAAATGCTTGAGGATTATTTAGAAATGATTAAGGGCTTAGGTGGCTATATTGGTATATCATATACTAATAAGCTATCTAAGCTTGAATTAAATAAAAGGATGGAGGAGTTTGCCCAAGCTAGGGAGGTTATATGCCTACCAGTTCATCAAATGAAATATTTAAGTTCTAAGGATACAATTATTTATGAAAGCCTGCGAGCTATTTCTGGTAATACAGAGACCGTTAATGAATTTGATGATTATAGCTTTAATACTAATCCAACAGAGGATAAGAGGATTGATGAGGTTATAGGCTCTATTAATTTAGAGTTATATAATGAGCATATTGAGCTTCCTCATTATCCATATACTAGAGGTGCCTCATCAAAGGAATTTCTTCAGGCCCTTTGCTATAAGGGACTAGAAAAAAGAGGCTTTTATAATAAAAAGTATTTAGATAGATTAGCTTATGAGCTAGTCGTTATTGATAAGATGGGCTACAATGATTATTTCTTGATTGTTTGGGATTTTATTAAATATGCCAAGCAAAATAATATATTGGTTGGACCAGGTAGAGGTAGTGCGGCAGGTAGCTTAGTTGCCTATTGCCTAGGAATTACTGAGGTTAATCCTATTCAATATGATTTATTATTTGAAAGATTTTTAAACCCAGAGAGAGTATCAATGCCAGATATTGATACAGATTTTCCAGATGTTGAAAGAGATTTAGTCATTAACCACGTTAAGGAAATATATGGAGAGAAGCATGTATGTAATATAAGTGCCTTTGGAACCTTCCAAATTAAGTCCTCAGTTAGAGAGCTATCAAAGGTATTTAAGATAGAGCAATCTAGAATTGAGCATATTATGGATATGATTGAGGAGCATGGCTATGATAAGCTACTTGAAATGTATAAGGATAATGAGCTATATGATTTCTTATATGTATGTCAGGGCTTAGAGGGGCTACCAAAGCATATATCTACTCATGCTGCAGGAATTATCCTTTCTTCCTTAGAGCTAGATGATATTATTCCACTTCAGGAAGGGATTAATGGACTATGCCAAAGTCAGCTAGAGGCAGGAGACCTAGAGCAAATAGGCCTACTTAAAATGGACTTTTTAGGTATTAGAAATTTAACTATGATTGAGGGAATGATGAAGGATATTCCAGGCTTTGATTTAAATGCCTTAAGAAATATTCCTCTTAATGACCCAAAGGTTTATAGAATGCTACAGGATGCTGATACCCTAGGCTTATTCCAGCTAGAATCTCAAGGAATACGTAATGTTTTACGTAAGCTTAAGCCTACCTCATTTGATGATTTGGTTGCGGTGTTAGCTTTATATAGACCAGGACCCATGGATAATATTGATGAATTTATTAGACGTAAGCATGGTGCAAGCTTTACTTATATTCATAAGGATTTAGAGCCTGTTTTAAGGAGTACCTATGGTATTATAGTATATCAGGAGCAAATCATGATGATTGCTCGTGTATTCGCTGATTATTCATTAGGTGAGGCTGATGTTTTAAGAAGGGCTGTAAGTAAAAAGAAGGCTAGTGTTTTAGAGGCGATGAGTAAGGATTTTATTGATAGAAGCGTGAAAAAGGGCTATACTAGAGAAACTGCTACAGAAATTTATGAATTAATTTATAAATTTGCTAATTACGGCTTTAATAAATCTCACTCAGTAGCCTATGCTATGCTATCATATCAAATGGCTTATTTTAAGGCTAATTATTTCCCTATTTTTATGGCAAATATTTTAAATAACGTTATTGGAAATACTAGTGCCTTAGTTGAGTATATTAAATATGCAAGGGCTCGTGGCTTAATAACCCTAAAGCCTAATATTAATATTTCGACTAATAAGTTTGTTTTCCTAAAGAATAGGCTATTCCTTCCTCTTAATAGTATTTATTCAATCGGTGAGGTTGTAGCTAAGGATATTGTTGAGGAAAGAAATAAGAATGGCTTATTTAAGAGCTATGAGGATTTTAAAAATCGTTGTAGCTTCTTATCTAGTAACGCTATAATTGCCTTAGTTTATGCTGGTGCCTTGGATATTTTTGGTAAGAGTAAAAAGTCAATGAGTAATGTTTCCTCAAAGGAGGAAGAGGTCTATGAAAGGCATATGGTTAATGTCATAGATATTGTTGATGAATATCCGTTTGATTATCTTAGGGAAATGGAGCTAAAGTACTTAGGAATGAATCTTGAATACAATATCTTTAGAAATTCT
>JAHHSW010000128.1 GCA_020024985.1 Anaeroplasmataceae bacterium
ACAATATAAATGTAGCGCCGTATACGAGACCCGTACGTACGGTGCAATGGGAGGGGAAAGCTAAAAACTTTTCTCTACCCTATTTAAATTTAATTATTATTAGATGATGTATTATTTTCATCAGTAGAGGTATTATTTTCATTAGTAATAATTTCACTTTCATGAACTATTACATCTGTAGAAATATCCTTATTTAAAACTGTTTCAGCAATTTCCTTAACATCCTGAATTTTTTCATTGGTAATTCTTGCATTTGTTTTACCCTCAGGTGTGATATCACCAGCCTTAGTAAGGAAAATCTTAGTTAGATATGGACCAATTAGCTCATATACTAAAACAGCAAATAGAGTAATATTACTTATTATTGCACCACCAGGAAGCTCACGAGCCTTAATGGCCATACCAAGAGCAACACCTGCCTGTGGTAAAAGAGTGATACCTAAATACTTTACTATATTAGGGCTACACTTGCTAAGCTTAGCAGTTATACCAGCACCGAAGTATTTACCAAGTGAACGAGCTATGATGTAGATAACACCAACTAGAACAACTAAGCCCTGAGTAAAGATTGATAGCTCAAGACCAGCACCACTAATTACGAAGAATAGAATTAAAATAGGACCTGTCCAGCGGTCAGCTCTAGCCATAAGCTCCTCAGATACATCACATACGTTACAGAAGACTGTACCAAGCATCATACAGCATAGAAGTGATGAGAAGCCAATATGGATTCCACCAATTTCACCCTTTAATGAGCAAATACCAACAGCTAGCATTATGAAGGTTACGGTAACCGCCATACGCTTGCTTCTAGAATGGAAGAACTTCTCTGTAATATGGAATAGGTAGCCTAGAACAGCACCTATTGATAGAGAAAGAACAATTTCAATAAGTGGCTCTAAAATAATAGCTAAAAGATTAATGTTAGTAGCTAAAGCATTACCATCATTTGGAGAAAGTGATTTTGCAATACCAAATGATATAGCAAATACTACAAGACCAACAGCATCATCGATAGCAACAACGGGTAGTAGCATATCAGTAAGCTCACCCTTAGCCTTATATTGCTTAACAACCATTAGGGTTGCGGCAGGGGCAGTAGCGGTTGCGATAGCTCCAAGGGTTATAGCAGCAGGAAGTGATAATACATCTGGCATAATTAAATGGAATACTATTAAGAATATATCAACTACAATAGTTGTAAATATAGCCTGGCCAATACCAACGGCAGTAGCCTTAGCACCAATTTTCTTTAGCTGGGAAATTCTAAATTCATTCCCCATTGAAAAGGCTATAAAGCCAAGGGCTAGCTCTGAGATAATTCCAAAGCTTTTAAGCTGATTAGAAGTGATACCAACACCATCAATATTAAATGCACCTAGGCAAAATGGACCGATTAGGACACCAGCTACTAGATAAGCAGTTACTGCGGGAAGGCTAACCTTTTTTGCAAGCCTTGATAGTAGTAAGCCTGATAGCAATGCGATTGCAAGGCTTAATAAAATAGGGGCAGTAGACAAAATAAACATCTCCTTTAAACAATTAATATTAAAAAAAAATTACAATTTTTTATTGTACTCCTATATATGTAAATTGTCAAATAATATGATGGATATAATTGATAAAGTATGCTATTAAATTTACTTATAATCTAGTACTATCTTAAATTCAATGTTATATTAATCTCAATTTATAGTATAATAGAGGTAGAGCAAATTAGTATTATTGTAATATAATTGGAACAATAGAAATTAATAAAAATAGGGTTTTGGAGGTTTATATTTATGAACATGGAAGAAAAAAAGCTATCTGGTGAGATCTTATTTGATGGTAAGGTAGTAAGGCTTGAAAAGGATAAGGTTTTATGCCCGAATGGTAGAGAATCATATAGAGAGGTAGTAAGACATAATGGTGGAGCGGCGATTTTATGTGTTACTGATGATGATAAGGTTTTATTAATTAAGCAATTTAGATATTGCTATAATGAGGTAATATGGGAAATCCCTGCTGGAAAGCTTGAGAAGGGTGAGGACCCATTTGATGCAGCAATGCGTGAATTTGAGGAGGAAACAGGTAATAAGGCAAGTGAGCTTATTTCACTTGGAAATATTTATCCAACCTGTGGCTATTCATCAGAAAAGATTTATTTATATTTAGCTTTAGATTATAAGAAGACAGAAACTCATCTTGATCCAGATGAGGTAATTATTACTGAATTTGTCCCTATTGCTAGAGTTAAGGAAATGATAGTAAATAATGAAATTAAGGATGCAAAAACAATTTGTGCTTTAACAGCATATTTCTTGAAGTACAACAAGTAATTATTAAAGAGTAGTGGAGGTTTTTATATATGAAGAATATAAATTGGTATTTAAAAAAGCATGGTAATGAAAGCTTTAGTGAATATCCATTTAATGAAATAGACGCTTTAATACTATGCCAAATTAGTTACCTTAGAATAGATCTTATATGTAAAAACACTCATGAAAGACATTATCTAAGGGATTTATTTAAGGAGGAAAATGCAGTAAGCCTATCTACTGCAGTTATGTCCTCAAGGAAAAATATGATTATGTCTAAGATGCTTAGTAAGCTAACTAGATATGATGATATTTATTTTAATAATTATTGGAATGATTATTCAGAGGAGAGCTATAAGCAATTTTTTGCGGTAACCTTCTTTGTTGAGGATTATATGTTTGTAGCATATAGAGGAACAGATTTATCTATAACTGGCTGGCATGAGGATTTTAATATGGTATTTTTAGATGAAATCCCAAGCCAAAGAAATGCGGTTACCTATTTAAATGAGGTATATAAAAAATATGAACGTAAAATGTATGTTGGTGGTCACTCTAAGGGTGGTAATTTAGCAATATATGCTTCTATGTACTGTGATAAGGAGGCTAAGGCTAATATTATGCACATATATGATTTTGATGGCCCTGGCTTTTATAAGCATGAAATTTATGAATCATATGAGTATTTAACTATTAGAGATAGGCTAACTACAGTCTCAGCTAGAATGAGTATTATAGCCATACTTATGTATCATAGTGATGATATCGAATTTATTAAATCTAGTAGCGTAAGCTTACTTCAGCATGAGGCCTTTAATTGGCATATAGATGGCAATAGGCTAAAAAGAGTTAGTGATAATTGCTATAGCAGTAAGATGATTGATAATATAACAGAGGAGTTTATAAGCACTACTAGTGTTGATGAAAGAAAAAGATTAGTAGATATCCTTTTCTATATTGCTAAGGATAACCCTAAATCATCTCTTTTAGATATTAAAAGAAATCCTATTAAATATTTTGCAGGTATGATAAAGCGTAGAAGGCTTTTACCTCATGATGATTTAGTCTTTTATAAGGCTGAGAGTAAAAAGATAAAAAAATGTGCGGCAAGAGTTTTAAAGGCTAGCTTAAATGATTTAAATTTTAAAATATAAATTTATACACATATAAGCTTAAAGTGTGAATAATTAATAATAGGAAGAAATGGTTAGTTAAAACAACCAGCTCAAATATTTACACATCGTGCTGATTTTTAAGC
>JAHHSW010000129.1 GCA_020024985.1 Anaeroplasmataceae bacterium
AATTGAATGGATTGCTGAAAAAACTGATAAAACCAAAAGGAAGGAAAATGTTATTACTGTTTTAGATATATATGGTAAAAATGCTATAGTTGAGGTTCATATTAATAAAATCCCTGAATTTATGGAGGGAAAGGGATTAGTAGAATATGATCTAAAGGGTAGGTATGGCTTAAATGTTTTACTTATTAAAAGAAATAATCATATTTTAGATGTAAGAGGAGATACAATAATTGAGAAAGGTGATAGTGTTATTATCTTTGGCTCAATTCAAAATATAAAGGACATCTTTGCCTTTGAGGTTAAGGGAGTTGAGGAGGCAATAGATGAAAGAAAGGTTAACAAGGTTACCTTAATTGATAATTACGGTGATGTTGGTATGGCCACAGTTACTATAAATGTTGTACCAAGCGCTATTGATGGTAAGGCGCTATACGAAAGCCCATTAAAGGAAAAGTATGGCTTAAACGTCTTAATGCTTAAAAGAAATAATGATGCCATTTTAGTAAATAGGGACACCATAATAGAGCCTCAGGATGAGGCTGTAATATTTGGACCGTATGTAAATATTAAAAAACTATTTTTAGAGGAGAAGTGATAGTATGGAGTATTTGGTTAGAATTAAGTGTGTTTCAGAATGTATAGGGATAAGAAGGAGTAGCCTTATTTATTTAAGGATGAAGGATACTAGCTTAGATTTAACTAAGCTTTCGCATCCAATTTCAAAATTTAAAGCCTTAAGCCTTAAAGGCACAGCCTTAGCTATAGATAGTGAGGAAAAGAGCCTAGTCGAGGGTGAGGAAATATATTTTTATAAGACAAATACAGTTAAATCTCTAATTAATAATGCTTTAGAAAGATTAACCCTAGGTGCACTTTTAATGCCCCTACATCCTGATATGCTTAAGGTATATGATGATAGCATCAGCAAGGGCTTAACCTTTGATCAGTGGAGTGGTGAATTTGAGTTTTTAATGGGGGCTATCTATGAAATATGTAATAAGGATATGTATGAGGCTCATTTATATTATGATAAGGCCATGGCTAAGGGCTTTAACTTTGGCTTTAAAAATTAATTAAAAAAGCCTATGGGCTCTAGATATTATTTATCTAGCTCCATAGGCTTTATTTCTATTAGCTCATTAGGCTTCATATCATCAAGGGTATAATTTTTAATTCTTATCCTTTTGAGGCTTAAAACGGTATTATTACTATTTTTAATAATAGTTCTAATTTGATGATAAATTCCTTCATATAAAACTAAAGCTAAATGAAAGGCATCAAGCCTTTTAATAAGCATTGGTGTTGTAAGCCTACCTCTTATAAGGTGAGGCTTTTTTATTTTCTCTAAAAAATCTGAGGTTATAGGGTATTTTACCTCAACAATATATTCCTTTTCATGAGCCTTATCACTATTTATTAGTTCATTTATAAATTTTCCATCATTAGATAGAATTATAAGCCCCTCACTTTCCTTATCTAGCCTACCTGCAGGGCTTAGCTTAATTTCACTATCAATAAAATTAATAAAGCTTTCAGGCTTATCATTTATAACTGATAGAACTCCTCTAGGCTTATAGTATTTATAATATTTAAATTCTATATCATTTTTAATTACTATATTATCTATAGTAACGATATCATTTTCTCTTACAGGACAGGAAAGAGGTAAAAGCTCATTATTAATAAGGATTTTTCCTTCATTATAAAGCTTAGTTATTTCTGATTTTGTGTAATTGCCATAAATTTTGGCATAAGTAAATAGCTTCATTTTACCACCCGGGTTTATTATAGCTAACTTTTTTTAAAATTTCAATTGACAGTATACCCTATGGGGGTATATAATAAGGGCAGAAAGGGGCTGATTAGATGGACTGCTGTAATAATAAGAAAAAGGTAAGAAGTGATGAGGAGAAGAAGGCACTTATTACTAGGCTTAATAGAATTATCGGTCAAATGAATGGTATTAAAAGAATGATTGAGGAGGATAGATATTGTGATGATGTCTTAATCCAGCTTGCCGCAACTGATAAGTCTATTAAAAGTCTCGCAACAGTAATTTTAGATAATCATATGAGAACCTGCTTAGTTGATTCAATTAAGAGTGGAGATATGAGCGCTGTTGATGAGATAGTTGATCTATTCAAGAGGTTTTAGCTATGAAGGAAAAATTTGATGTTTTAGGTATGAGCTGTGCCGCCTGCCAGTCTCATGTTGAAAAGGCCGCAAAGGGTGTTAATGGTGTTAAGAATGTAGAGGTTAATCTACTTAAGGGCACTATGATGGTTGAATATGATGAAAATATTACTAATGGAGAGGAGATAGCTATTTCAGTTACTAAGGCTGGATATAGAGCGATTAGTAAAAATAGTAAGCCAGGAGGTGCTCCTATAATAATGGAAAGTGAGCATAGGCTAGCAGAATTAATTGCTTCCTTTATTTTACTTTTCTTAGTAATGTATGTAAGTATGGGTAATATGATGTGGGGATGGCCACTTCCTAGCATATTTGATATGCATGAAAATCCAATGGGCTTTGCCTTACTACAATTTATTTTAACCCTACCTATTTGTTATTTAAATAAGCGCTTCTTTATAAGTGGCTTTAAAAAGCTATGGAAAAGAAGTGCTAATATGGATTCCTTAATTGCCATAGGTGCTACAGCTGCCTTAATTTATGGTATTGTAGCCTTATTTATGATTTCCTATGGTACTCAAACTGGTAATCAGGATATGGTTATGACCTATGCTCATAATTTATATATTGAAAGTGCCGGTATGATATTAACCCTTGTTTCAATGGGTAAATATTTTGAGGAGCTAAGTAAAAGAAGAACTACTGACGCAATTACTAAGCTAATTAATATGAAGCCAAAGACTGCCTTAGTTATTAGAAATGGTAAGGAAGTAGAAATTAAGGCTGAGGAGGTCAAAGAGGGCGAAACTGTAATTATCAAAAAGGGTAATATAATTCCTGTTGATGGTAAGGTAATTGAGGGTGATATTACTTGTGATGAGGCTAATATTACAGGTGAAAGCATGCCACGTGAGATTACAGTTGGGGATGAGGTTTATTCATCAACCACTGTATTAACAGGCTATGCTAAGCTTCTGGCCTTAAAGGTTGGTAGTGATACTAAGTTTGAAAATATTATAAAGCTTGTTGATGAGGCATCCTCATCAAAGGCACCTATTAGTAGGCTTGCGGATAGAATAAGTGCTATCTTTGTCCCAGCAATTTTAATTGTTGCCCTATTAACCTTTATAATTAACTGGGCGGTTGTTAAGGACTTTGAGATGGCCTTTAGATTCGCAATTACAGTAGTAGTAATTGCTTGTCCATGCGCTCTAGGGCTTGCAACACCTGTAGCTATAATGGTAAGTACCGGTAAGGCTGCCTTAAATGGCTTATTAATTAGAAATGCAGATATACTAGAAAGATCATCAAGCATTGGTACAGTTGTTATGGATAAGACAGGAACTATTACTCTAGGTAAGCCAAGGGTTGTTGATTTTATAAATTATGGAGATAATGATTTACTTGATGTAGTATATTCAAT
>JAHHSW010000013.1 GCA_020024985.1 Anaeroplasmataceae bacterium
ATTGGTGTGGGTTATGGAGAATACCAATATTGAAAAAGTTAAAAAGGAGCCAATGACAACTAAACAAAAGGTTGTTTTTGGACTTAAGATAGCAGGTAACGTAATATTCTATGTAGCAATAATACTTTTATTCTTATTTTCAATCATGAATATTAATGCTGGTGGAAAGGGTGGTATCCCTAATTTATTTGGAAGGGGATATTTATCAGTTCAATCTAATTCTATGACAAGAACTGGAGATATGCCTAGCGATTATGCTAGCTATAAGATTGGTGCCTTTGCTAAGGGTGATCTAGTAAAGGTAACAATGCTTAATGAAAAATCACTTAATAAGCTTGAAAAGGGTGATGTAGTTACATTCTACGATGAAAAGCTTAAGGCATTTAATACCCATAGAATTGTTTTTGTAAATAGAGATGATAAAGGGAAATTAGTAAGTATATCATGCCAAGGTGATTTTTCCGTATCTACTAGAGGGATATATGATCCTTCAGATGCTAGTAAGGGTGAGTTGAATTTAACTTTACAATCAAATGGTGATGTTCAAACCTTCGCAGGTGCTACATTAAGTGATGTTAAGGCTAAGGTTACATCAGTAAGCTATGGTGCTGGTAAGGTTATGGATAACATTCAACAAAATTGGTTATTCTATTTTGTATTACCAGTTCTAGCATTATTATTATTTGAAGTATTTATGGTAATAAAGAACTTTATGGATTTAAGAGCTGAAAAGAATAAGGCCTCATTAGCTACTGATAAGGAAGCTATGATGGCTGAGCTTGCATCTGAAAAGGAAAAGATGCGTCAGGAGCTACTTGCAGAGCTAAAGGCTCAGCAGGAAGCAAGCAAGGATAGTAAAAAAGAGGAAGAAGAATCAGATAAATAAAAATAACTACTGATTCCCAAGAGGGAGTGATACTTGATGAGTGGATTTGCTCAATGGTATGTTAGATTTCTAGGAGATCTATGGAATAATATAAAGGAATGGTTTACAGCTCATATTAATATTATTGTAAAGATATTTTATGGTGATTGGGCTGGTGGAGAAGGCTATTTTAATGTATTTAAGAATTCTATTGGTGAATGGAATGCTTTGGATTATATTGTCTTTATATTAGTACTAATTATTAATGTTGGCTTTGTAACACTATTATTTGTTTTACTTTTCCAGCTAATTAGAAGATATATTAAATTTAATAAACGTGAGATAGATAAGGATTCACTTATTGAAGAGGTATCACTATTAAATCAAAAGGTAGTTGAATTAATAGATGAGAAGAATAAGATTCTTGCTATGCGTGTATCTCAAATTGGGGCAGGTACACAGGGTCTTGTTGATTATGATGGCAGTGCTACTAGTGGCAAAAAGAAGGAGAATGAATCTCGTTTCTCTAAGCTAATCCAGGTAGATCAGCTTGCTGCTGAAAATCCACAGATTACGGTAATGACTCAAAATGATATGCTTGATTTATCAGATTTAGTTGATAGATTTATTGGCTTCTCAGCTTCTCAGCTAAAGCTATTCTATACAAGAGAGATTATAGCTAGATGGTTTGCAGGCCTTGCAACCTCTAAGGTATTAATCCTTGAGGGTATTTCAGGTACAGGTAAGACATCCTTACCTTATGCAATGGGTAAATTCTTCCAGCATGATGCTTCAATTATTTCTGTTCAGCCATCATGGCGTGATAGAGCCGAGCTTTTAGGTTATTTAAATGAGTTTACTAAGCGATTTAATGAAACAGATTTCTTAAAGAGTGTATATGCTGCATCTTATTCAGATACTATTAATATAATCGTACTAGATGAGATGAACCTAGCTCGTATTGAGTATTATTTTGCTGAGTTCCTATCTGTAATGGAAATGCCTGATACAAATGAGTGGAAGATTGATATAGTTCCAGTTAGTGAGCCTACTGACCCTAAGAATTTAATTAATGGTAAGATTTTAATTCCACAAAATTTATGGTTTGTTGGTACTGCTAATAAGGATGATTCAACCTTTACTATTACAGATAAGGTTTATGACCGTGCTGTAGCTATCAGTATAAATAAGAAGGCTGATTTTATTGATGCCCCTTATACTGAAAATGTAAATATGACCTTTGAGTATCTTGATGATTTATTTAAGCGTGCTCAAAATGGCTACCAATTATCAGATATTGCTGAGTCTGCCTTTGAGGAGCTAGATCAGTTTATCCAGGATAAGTTTAAGATTGCGTTTGGTAACCGTATTATGAAGCAAATTAAATTATTCGTTCCAGTTTATATGGCTTGTGGATTCTCAGAGTTTGATGGATTAGATTATATGCTAACATATAAGATTTTAAGAAAGTTTGAAATGCTAAATTTAACCTTCCTAAAGAAGGAGCTAGATGAGCTTACTCTATTATTAGATAAGCTATTTGGTAGAGATCAATTTAAGGTTTCAAAGCAATTTATTCAGGATTTAAAGAAGCTTTCTTAATTGGAGTAAAATAGGGGTGTGATTAAAATGGCTAAGGAACAACTTAATATAGATGATGAATTAACTAATTATTACACCAATATTTATAAGGAGATAGATAGTAAAACCAAGGAAGATCCCTATGGTAATTATGTTCTATCGAGAGTAAAGGGTGGACAAAAGACAGTCTTTAATAAGTCACAAGTTGAAATTCGTAATTTTGATATGAGCTTTCTAGACGCTATTGAGTCTGTTTACCCAGCAATTTTAAAGATTATGAAGGACCCTAAGAGGTCTATTCGTTATGAGGAAGAGGTAGTTGCGGTTGAGAAGGCAAAAAAGGTAACGGCTGAAACAGTTAGACATCTAGCCTCTCATACTCACCTAATTAAGGAAATAAAGAAGAATAGTGATGTTGTTCCCTCTAAGGTATTAACAACCTATGCTGAGGAGGAGCTAGCTATTTATGAAAATAGATTTATTAAATCCTTAGTTAAGAGAATAGAAATATTCCTTGAGCGTCGTTACGAGGTAATGAAGGTAAGCCTTGATTCCTTTGAAACTGATAAGCTTAATGTTTCAAATAAATTTTTAATGTCTGGTCAGGAGGTCACAGTATCACTTGATATTTCAATTAAGAATGATTTGACTACTAATGTTGAAACAACTAAGGAGCAATATAATAGGCTCCTTTATATAAGAGATATGGTTCAGTCCCTAAAGGGTACAGAATTTATGCGTGCTTTAGCCAAGGCTAAGGATGTATTACCTCCTATTATGAAGACTAATATAATTCTTCATAACCCGGATTTTAAGCTATGCTATGGCTTATGGCTATACCTAGATAAGGCTGATGGTATTTCAACTAATGTTGACATTAAGGAAAAAAGCTATAGGCTAAGTAAGAGCTTTGAGGAGGACATTAATGAATGTATGACTCTAGCCTTAACCTCATTCATTAAAAACCGTAATGTTAAGGATATTTATGCCTCTAAGCAGCGTAAGCAGGCTAAGCCACCAAAGCCTCTAGCTAATGATAATATTGAGCTTGAGCTTAATATTGAGCCTGAGAGGAAGCAGCTTGAAAATTACGCCTTAAATGAGGTATTGCTATCAAAAACAGCTGAATTCTTTGAGGCATCTATGGAGGGACTTAAGGAAGCTGGTAGCTTGTATAATGAATCAGTAAAGGTTGTTTATAGGCAGATGCTTGATATGCTTGATCAAATCTATCCTACAGCCTTTCAAATTTCAAATGATGAGCTAAATACTAAGAATCTCTATGAGCAGCTTGAGTATCAAAGACGTAGAATGATGGTAATGAAAATTGTACGTCAGCAAAAGCAAATGAATATCGCTCGTATGGGTACGGAAGAAAAGCGTCTTGAAAGAATGATAGCCTCTCTTGAAGGGGATATTAAAAAGGAAGAGGAAGAAAAGCGTAATAAAGCCCTAGCCCTAGAGGAAGAAAAGAGGGCAAAGCGAAAGCTTCTAGAAAAACAAAATCGTGAGATTAAGGGGCATTTAATGGAGCTTGAAAATGAAGCTTTTGAGCTAGATAGAAGCTTAAAAGAGGAAAAGAAGGCTGAACTAGAAAGGCTTAGTACTACCCCTAGCTTCATTAGAAACGCTAAGCTTAAGCGTGGTATAGCTTTAGTAAATGAGGCTTTAGCCCTTGATAATCTACATGAGGAGCACTAATTATGAAAAGAATTAGTATAAAGGAGGCAATAGGCTATGCCATAAGCTTTATATGCTTAATCCTTTGTCTTTATATCACTATAGAGGTTATAGTGGCTAATAATGAGCATAGGCCCCCAAGTATATTTGGCTTAAGTGTCTCTTATGTTCCAACCGAATCTATGGAGCCAGCTATAGAGGCTGGTGATTATGTTTTATTTTCAAAGGTTGATTTTGATGATATTAGAGTAAATGATATTATTGTCTATAGAAGTAATGATAATAGATTTATAATTCATAGGGTTATGGAGAAGGCAGATAGCTATTTAAGGGTGCAGGGTGATAATAATCCCTTACCAGATAATGAGCTAGTTACTAAAAATATGGTTTATGGTAAATATGTGACTACCTTAGGCTTTATGTCTATTTTTTCAGGTGGAATAAATAAAAATTTAATATTTTTTATACTAATAATCATCTTTATTATTATGATAGTTATGCAGGCTGTAAGCATATTTATTAAAAATAAGACGGATGAGGTTAAAAGAAATAGAGAGGAAGAGATGAACGCCTTAAGGGAGGAAATGAAAAAAGAAATCCTTAAGGAGGAGCTCGAGCGTATAAAAAAAGAGAATGAAGCTTTAAGAAAAAAGCACAAGGGTGATTAATCACCCTTTCTTTTTATGCTATTTTTTCACATTATTTATTCGATATTTTGCAGTTTTGACGGAAGCCTTAAATAAGCTTTATAATAATAGATATAATAATTGTTATTGAAGGGAGCGAATTATATGACCGATAAGGAATTGATTCAAGGTATAAAACGACATAATGAAAAATGCTTTGATGAAATTTATCATAGATACTATAAGCTAGTTTTATATGTAATCCTTAAGTATGTAGATTGTAAGGATGACGCAGAGGACTTAGCTTCAGATACCTTTCTCACTATGTATAATAAGATTGATCAGCATAATGATGATAAAAATTTCAAATATTGGCTAATAACTATTGCTAAAAATAAGGCTAAAAGATTTTTAGATCAAAATAGGAATACTACAGTTATAGATTCTGAATATATTAATTCTCAGCCAGATAATAGCTCCTCTTATAATAGCCTTTTAAAGTCGTGTAGTATGATTTTAACTCCAGAGGAATTTGATATAGTAAACTACCATGTTGTTTTTGATATGACCTTTAAGGAAATTAGTAAAATATGTGGTATTAGTCAAAGTGAGGCCTTTAGAATTTATAAAAGGTCTATAGGAAAGCTTAAGAAGGAAATGTGAGGTGATAATGATGAAAAGATTTTTAAATGATTATAAGGAAAAATTTAATGACAATTTAAATGCTAATGATAATCTATCTAAAATTAAGGCATCATTATCATTTGATAAAGAGGATGAGTATTATATCGAGAATGAGCCTAAAAAGCCTAAAAGGAGCTTTAAATGGGCTTATGCAAGCATAATCATGGCACTTATTGTTATAGTAGCGTCAATTACTACAGTACTTTTAGTGAATAATAATGGGGTACCTGTTTATAAGGGTATGGATATTTTAAATAATACACTTCTTAGCTTAGATAATACGCAGATTGATGAGGAAATAGATAATGATATGCCTGATATTATTGCTGATGATAATATTAGTAGCTATGCTAAGCCATTAGAGGAGATTGTTATTAGAATTAAAATTGATAATCCTAAGGATTATGAAATATTATCCTTTACTCTAAATGATTATAAGTATCAAAGCTTTGAGTTTTTAGAGGGCTCTACTGGTAAGGAGATTCTTGTTAAATATAAGGCTCCTGAGGCTAGTGGACTACATAATATAACCATTAATTCCTTAAAGTATGTTGATGAAAATAAAATAAAGGAATGTAATTATGCTGGTAATAGAACTATTAAGCTTGGTGTAAGCTATTTAACTCTACCTTCAATAGAGGTCTTAGCAGAGGATGTTTATGAAACAAGCTATAGCTTTACCTATGAATTACATAATGTGGATAATTTAGCTGAGCTTAATGGAAGAACTAAGTATTATTTATTTTCTGATGAGGGCTTAGTTATTCAGGGTGAATTAGCTAATAATATTGATAGAATAAAGCTAGATAATTTAAAAATGGATAGTAGCTATAGCTTTTCTATTGCGACTACTATGGATACCTTAGATGGAAGAGGCTTTAGAACCTATTATTTATATCAAAGGGAATTTAAAACCTTAAGTGGTGTTAAAATAAATTCTATTGATGCTAGGGCTAATGAGCTTAGGGTAGATGCTATAGCAAGGGATGGAGTAGAAATAAAGGCTGGAAGGCTATATATTGGTGATGAGCTTTATATGGAGGCTTTAGGTAATAATATTAGCTTTACAAATATTTATTCTAATACTGATTATATTTTAGAAATAGAATATAGCTATGAGCTTAATGGCCAGATTATTATTGGCTGCTACCGTGAGAGGGTGAGAACTAGTGGCTATGAGGAGCCTCAGGTTACTGGTAATGTTTTAGCAATTAAGAATGGTATATATTTAGATTTTGATATAGTAGGTGCCTTAGATACTGTTATAGACACAAATATAGATATTTATTTAGATGATGTGTATTTTAAGAGCACTAAGGAATTAAAGGGTATGGTCACTATTGATAAGAAATTTACTAATGTAAGGGTTAGTATTACTATAAAATATGATTTAAATGATGGAAATGGTGTTCAGGAGAAGGTATTTAGGAGCTTCTCTGAAGCATTTTAAAAAAATTTTTAGAAGTATGAAAAATTTTTAGTTAAATTGTATCTAATTATAGATAGGGTATATACTAGGGAGGAAAGGTATGAAGAAAATAGGTCTGTTTTTCATTTTTATAGCTACATTATTAGGCTTAGTAGGCTGTGACGCTGATAATACTACGGCCCCTACAGAGGGAGCTACAGCCGAAGCTACTGATGGAAAGGTGGTACCAATTTATCAGGGTATGAGCTTTCATCAAGAAGGTAGTAGCAAGCTAAAGGATAATTTAGCATCCTTAGATGAGGATGCTATAGAGGATAGTATTACTAATGATTTTGGAGTTATTGTTGGTGATGATATTGAATATTTTGCTAAAAAGGGGGAGAAGGGAACTATTACTCTCAATTTCTATAACCCTAGCCAATATGAAATATTATCCTTTATTTTAAATGGTAAAAGATATCAAAGCTTCCAATTTAAGGAGGATTCAACTAGTGAGAGAATTAATATCACTGTTGATATTCCAAATGTAAGTGGACTTATCGAATATCAAATCGAAGAGGTAAGATATATTGATGGTCAAGAGATTAAAAACTGTATAATGGATGGTGCAAAGATAATTAAGGTAGGAGTACTTTATGATAATTTGCCTAGCGCTACAGTTGAGGTAAGGCCACAGGAGGAGTCTGTTGATATTAAGCTAAATGTTGTTGATACCAGCAAAATAGTTGAAAATGTCAATGGTATGTTTAGGCTTTATTTGTTTGATGGTCTAAATATTAGAAAAAAGCATGATATTAAGCTTGGAAATAATGAGATTCATTTTGATTGGCTTGAAATTAATCATGAATATACCTATGTTTTAGCAGCTTCCTTGGATTTATTCGATGGTAAGGGTGCTCGTACTATGATTATTGAAAAGGGTGTTTTTAGGACTAATAGCTATATTAAGCTTATTAATGAGAAGGTTACTGGTACAGAAATTTCCTTTGAGGTAAGTAGTGAAGGAAATGATATTAAGCTTGAGTATATGGTTCTACATTTAGAGGATGGTCGTTATGTAGGATATTCCACTGATTTTAAGGCTTCCTTTACAAAATTAAAGCCTTGTACTCACTATGAGCTATTGATTACATTTTACTATAATGATGAGCTTTATAATTTCCAAAAGAGTTATGTTACTATGGAGTTAGAAAAGCCAGCCTTTGATTTTGATTTAATTGATAGCTATGAACCATATTATAAGAGTGCTACTATTTCTGTTAATCTAAAATATGATGATCCATATAATGTTATTAGGATTAAGAGCTGTTTACTTTTAAAGGATGGCCAGGTAATTTCAAGTAGAGACGACTTGGGAGATTTAAGGTTTGTTGGATTAATATTTGATACAGAATATACAGTTAGGCTAGAGGTAGTATATAATTTACAGGATGGTACAGAAGAGGAAAGCCAGGTAATAGAAAAAACTATTAGAACTAAGAAGCTTAAGGCTCCTAAATATAAAATAGAATATAGCCTAGCTGATTATAAGCTATCATATAGGATTGATGTTAGTGATGAGGATAAGGTTAGCTACTTTGACAAGCTTTGTTTATATAAGATTAATAATAATCATGAAATAATTGAGCTTGTGGATACCGTATACGTTTTGGAGAGTAACTTTTATGATAAGCTTCAGTCTAATACTAAGTATCTATTAGTATGTGAATATAGCTATGATTTAGTTGATGGAGCAGGAAAAATAAAAGAAGAGGTTTCATGTGAAATAAATACTCCAAAGGAAATACCAACTATTGAAATCAATGTAAATAATATAACAGGCCTAGAGGCTGATTATAGTGTATTTATAAATGATCCTAATGCGACAGGTAGAATTAATCATATAAAGCTATATAACAATAGCGGTATATATGAGAAGGACCTTAATCCAGTTGGTCATTTATCTAATTTATTCTGGGATACAAAATATACGATTGTAGTTAACTACATTTATAATTTAGATGATGGAACTGGTACTAAGGAAATTGAAAAAAGCTATGTCTTTATGACAAAAAAGCGAGAGCCAGAGATTGAAATTAATGCTACCGCAACTAAGCATGATATTACATTAGGCTATAGCATATTTGATATAGATCATTCACTTACCCTAAAGTATGTAAGGCTATATAGAAAGTCAAATAATTCCTTAGTTTATGAATATAGTAGCTTAGATGAGTGTGAATTTAGTAATTTATTAGCTGGAGTAGAATATAGGCTAGATGTATGCTTCAGGGTTGATTTAAATACTTATGCTGAGGATAGAATAATATCTAAGGAGATTACAACAGAGGCCTATAGTAAGCCTATTATAGCTAGTAGCTTTGTTTCTACAGATACTAGTATTACTCCAAGCTTTACTATTCAGGATAAGGAAGGTCTTTTTAGCTTTGGTAATGTAGAGCTTTATAAGGGTGATGAGCTAATTTCTACTAAGTATGAATTAAATAATATAGTATTTGATAATTTAACTCCTAATACTATTTATAGAATTAAGTTTAATTATAGCTGTGATTTACATGATGGAGAGGGAGTAAGAAGCTTCTTTAAGGAGGATAGCTATACTACACTTTCCATACCTTTAGAAATGACTGGCTATGATAACCTTAATGGAGATAGCGTCAAGACTAATGAGCCAATCAATATTAGAATTTATTTTAATAATAGCTCTAATGCTTTAATTGATTCAGTAATAATAAATGGTGTAAGCTATGCTGTTAAGGGTGGAAATAGGCTTGATGAGGCGATTGTTATAGTTCCTTCAGGTAGCGAGGTAGGAATGAAGAGCTTTGTTGTTGATGGTGTAAGCTATGTATTAAATGGCATTTCAGTTTTAGATGAGATGGATAAAAATAATATCATAGAGATTGATGTTTTAGAAAGATTAGAAATTATAAAGATTGCTTCCTTAGATGGAAGAAGCTTTATGGCTCATAGAGAATACGGTAGAGAGAGGTTCTATTATCATTTTATATTTAATAATATATATGATTATGAAATTGTAGAAATTTCCTTTGAAAACGTTAAAGGTAGCTTTAAGCCTATTAGGATTGATAGGGACAATTGGATACTTTTCTCAGATAAATTGATTTCTACTGATTCCCTTATAGATATTGAATATATTAAATATATTAATAGCAATAGAAATGAGGTCGTAATTAATCTTGATAGAAGATATGATAGCTATACTGATACGGCATCAGTTAATGAGTATATAGATGATGTTTCATATCATCAAATTAGAACTCCAGAGGATTTATTAAATACTGAGGCTTGGGAGTGCTATGAGCTAGCTAATGATATTGATATGAGGGGATATACTGTTTCCAAGAAAATCCTTGGATTTATTGATGGTAGAGGCCATAAGATTAGTAATTTTAGCTTTGTTTATAATCAAACTACAGATAGTGGTGATAATAATTTCTGGGTATTTAGTAGGCTTATGAATGTAGAATTAGAAAATATATATGTAAGCTTCACTTCTAATCAAGAGACACACTTTAGATTAGGAAAACTAACTAACTGTATAATATCAGGTAATATTATTGCATCTAAGCTTGCAGATTTCATGGTTTCTTTCCCTGAGGAAATTTTAACCTCAGACTCTATGCATGCAAATACAATTTATGCCCTAGAAAGCTTAGTTATAAATGATCAAAGCTATGAGAAGCAATTAATAACTAAAGAGGAATACACAGAGGAGTTTAAGAAAAAGAGCCTAATGTGGGATTTCGTTCCAAGAATTGATCAAAGCAATGAGGACTTTAGCTATTATGTAATTAATAATTCTTATATAGTTATAACTGGATATATTGGTACCTCTCACGCTGTTGTTATACCTGATAGCATTAATGGCTTACCAGTAATTGGAATAGTAGCATTAGCCTTTAAGGATAATAAGACTATTACCTCAATTACAATGGGTAATAGTCTAATATATATAGGTGGAGCTATTCTTAGCGGCTGTAGTAATCTTGAGGAAATGTACAATTTAAATGGCGATTTGGGTTTAATAGGCTATTATTTTGGTTGTATTGAATATGAGGGAAGCTATGAACAAATAGTAGGTTATGGTAATAATCCTTATTTACCACTAAGCCTAAGGCATGTGGAAATAGGCAAGAGCCTACAGAAAGAGCATTTTGTAAATGCTACTAGTATAAAGAGTATTACTCTTTTAGATGGTATTAAGGAAATTCCAGTCCTTGCCTTTAGGGGTTCTAGCTTAGAAACTATTGTAATTCCTGACAGTGTAACTAGTATAGGTAGCTCTGCATTTAGTATGACTGATTTAAAGGCTGTTGAAATTCCTGATAGTGTAATTACTATTGGTGATAATGCCTTTAGCTACTGCTATAGATTAAATAGTGTCAAGCTACCAGCTAAGCTTAAGGTAATTAATGAGATGAGCTTTTATGGTCTAAGTATATCAGAAATTGTAATTCCAGGTGAAGTTACAGAAATAAGAGAAGACGCCTTTGCTAATTGTAGTAGCTTAATTAATGTCTTGTTACCAGAGGGGCTTATTGTAATAGACTTTAAAGCCTTCAGAGATACTGCAATTAAGGAAATTAATTTACCTAGTACGATTAAAGTAATTGGAGCTCAAGCATTTGAACAGACTAAATTAATTAGTATTAAATTACCAGAGGGTATAGAAGAACTAGGAGCAAAGGCATTTAGCTCATTTGAGCTAAAGTCTGTCTATCTTCCTAAGAATATTAAAACCGTTGGGGCTGATTCAATTAAAACCTCATTAGCGGCATTTGATGTTTACTATAATGGAACAGAGGCTGATTGGGCTAAGCTTCCTGAAAGCTTAAGATTAACGCTTGAAAGGGCAACAATTCATTATAATTCATATAGTGCTATGAATGGTAATAGAGTAAGCTATAGGGCTTTTAAAATGAATGCGATTATACCTTCTAATAAAAGATATTTATTAGATAGTAATAAATAATTTAATAATTATAGGTATTAAACGGAATTTTCTATTAAAAATGGGAAATTCCGTTTATTTTTTTGGAATAATTCCTAGCTTTTTGTATCTTATCTTATAAAGAAGAAGAAGGGGCTATTTATAGCTAGGTAGTAGTTTATGGTTAATGGTACTTATTATGACAGATGTTAAAATCGTAGAAGGCCTAAAAAAGAAAAGTGAAAGGGCATTTGATTGTGCCTATAATAAATATTATAAGCTTGTATATTATGTAATATTTAATGAAATAGGTGATCGAGCTGAGGCCACCAATTTGGCTAATGATACCTTTGTTGATATGTTTAATAGAAGTGAAAGCATAGATAATAATGGACTTAGAGATTGGCTAGTTATTAGGGCAAGGCTAAAGGCTAAGGAGTATTTAAATTTAAATAGCTCAGGGGATGA
>JAHHSW010000130.1 GCA_020024985.1 Anaeroplasmataceae bacterium
TGTCATGTATAAAATAAGTTTAATAAAATTGGATTTTAATATTTCACCATTATAAAAAGAAATAGTAAAATTAAAAAAGCTTATGAGGATGATTAAAAATGGATTTTTTGAAGAAGTATTTTGATGGTAAAGCCTTTGGATACTATGTATCACTAGCTATTACAGTCCTTTTTCTAGTTGCTGGTATCATCTATGTTACTAGCTATGGTAATGACGTAAGAGATTACCAATTATGGACAACTGTATCTTTATTCGTAGGCTTTGCTTTATCATTAGTTCTTACAGTATTAAGACAGGATAAGGTTACTCCATATGTACAGGGTGTATTTGGTTTAGCTGCATTATGTCTATACATTCGTAAGATTTATTGGTATGTTTCAGAGGTATTTGTGGGTATCGATGAGGTAGCATTCAGTGGAAGATTTATTCTAGTTACTACATTCCTAGCCGTTTTATTTGTTGTAGCTTTAGTAAATTGCTTCTTACCACAAATTAAGCGTGAGGTGATTGTTAATGAATAATGCAAGAAAATTAGGACTAAAGATTAGTCTAGTAGCTACAACAACATTATTTGCTGTAACAACAACAGGTGTTGGCATTGCTAAGGAGAATAGAGCAACGATTTCATCATCATTAGGCCAACCTACATTTGAAATTCAATATGGTGAGAATAAGCCACAAGAGTTATTCACATCTAATTACAATAGTATTAAGGATCTTTCTGCTGCTGGTCATAAGTTAGTTAGGGATATTGAAGGTGAAGGTGCTTCTTTATTAGTAAATAAGGATAACGCTTTACCTTTAGCAAAGGGTTCTAAGGTTACATTATTTGGTGTTCAATCTGTTCAGCCAAGCTATGGTGGACGTGGTTCTGCACATGCAAGCCATCCACAGCATCAGGTAGACCTAAAGGAAGGTCTTGAGAAGGCTGGCTTCAACGTAAATGATACAATGTATCAATTCATTAAGGATGGTATTTCTTCTAAGAAATATTCACCAGCATCTGGATGGGGTGGAGGTACTCCTAAAGACATGCCATTTAGTGATTTTGAGGGAAATACAGATTTAACTAGTTCACTTGATAAATTTAATGATGTAGCTATCATGACTCTTGCTCGTTGCGGAGCTGAGAACTCAGATATTTCATTAGATCGTGAGAAGAATGTTGATGGTTTAGCTCTTACTATGGAGGAGCGTTCTACACTAGAGGGTCTAGGTAGATTAAAGAAGGAAGGAAAGATTAAGAAGGTTGTTGTTTTATTAAACCTTTCTAACCAAATTCAAACTAAAGAGATTAACAAGCCAGAATATGGTATTGATGCTGTATTATGGGTTGGTCAAGTAGGTATTAACGGTACTGAGGCAATTGGTCAAATCTTAAATGGTGATGTTAATCCATCAGGTTCACTTCCTGATACTTATTGGTATAATCATGCAGATAATCCAGTAGTTCAAAACTATGGAGCATTTACTTATGCTAATAGAGATGATTTTAAGGAATTACCAGCACCAACTACTAGCTGGAGTGGTCTTAATGATAAGTTTGGTAAGTATGTAACTTATCAAGAGGGTGTATATCTTGGATATAGATATGCTGAAACTCGCTACGTTGATACAGTAATGCAAAGAGAGGGTCATGGTAATTTTGATTATTCAAAAACTATTTCTCATCCATTTGGATTTGGTTTATCATATACAACATTTGATTATAGTGATTTTAGTGCTAAACAAGCTAAGAATGGTTATGAATTATCAGTAAAGGTTACTAATACTGGTAATGTTGCTGGTAAGGAAGCTGTTCAATTCTATATTCAAAAGCCTTATACAAGCTTTGATATTGAACGTGGAATAGAAAAGCCAGCTGTAGAACTAGTTGAATTTGGTAAGACCAAACTATTAGACAAGGGTGAGTCTGAGGTTGTCACTGTTCTAGTACCTGAGGATGCATTAAAGGTTTATGATCGTAAGGTAGATAAGACTTATATTATTACTGAGGGTGATTACAAGTTTACTGCTGCAAGTGATTCTCATATGGCCGCTAATAATTTCTTAGCTTTTGAAGGCAAAACTGTTGAGGATGGTATGACTGAAAATGGTAATAAGAAATTAGTTAACTCATTCCACCATTCTTATGATTCCATAAACTTCTCTAAGTCTAAGGCTACTGGTCATAAAATTACTAACCTATTTGAAAAGGCAGAAATCAATAATTATGAGGGTAATGTATTAGATTACTATACAAGAAGCAACTGGTCTAAGGAATTAAGAAAGGATATTAAGCTTAACCAAGAAATGGTAAATATCATTGTGTCTCAAGAAAATTCTAAGGTTCTTAAGAAAGATGATGGTAAGTATCCAACTTATGGTGCAAAGAATAATCTTCAATTAATCAATTTATATCAAGATTCAAATGGAAATCTTATTTCTTATGATGATCCAATTTGGGATCAATTCCTAGATCAATTAACTTGGGAGCAAACTACTCAACTAGTTGGTCAAGGCTTCCGTTGTAGTGCTGCAGTTCCAGAGTTAGGAAAGCCACAAACAATGGATCATAATGGACCTACTGGTTTAACTCAACCTTATAGTGAAGGAACTGGTCTTGCAAATAAGAAAAATGATCCTGATAAGGATTTAACTCCAGTTAACTACACTACAGTTCCAGTACTAGCTGCAACAAATAGTAAGGAATTAGCTAAGCGTTTTGGTGAAATGATTGGTGAGGATGCTTTATGGGCCGGTTATAATGGTTTCTATGGTATTGGTCTAAATACTCACAGATCTCCTTATGAGGGACGTGCTTATGAGTACTTCAGTGAAGACCCATATTTAGCAGGTACACTAGCTGCAATTGAAACTATTGAAATTCAAAAGCGTGGTACAAATGCATTCATTAAGCACTTTGCATTAAATGATCAAGAAGCTCAACGTTGTGGTATCAATGTTTGGACTAACGAGCAAGCATTACGTGAAATTTCATTACGTCCATTTGAAATTGCTGCAGTTATTGGTGGTGCTCGTAATGTAATGGTTTCATTAAGTAGAGTTGGTCTAGAGCATGCAACAAATTGTAAGGCATTATTAACAGATTTCTTACGTGGTGAACTAGGTGTTCAAGGTTATGCTGTATCAGATATGTGGACTTTAATGTATAATAAAGAGCAATTACCACAATTTATTATGAACGGACTAGATATTCCTGATGGTACATTAGAGAATGTTAATACTGACTGGAATAAATATAAAACTGGTTACTCACAATTAGCTTGGAGAATGAGAGAGGCTGCAAAGCGTACTATGTATGCTACACTTCACTCTAATGCTATGAATGGATATGATTCTAACACTAAGATTATCCCTATTACTCCTGCATGGGAGATTGGAGCTAATGTAGGCTTAGGCGTTATATCTGCTTTATGGGCTGCTTCATTAGTTTGGGGTACAGTTGAAATAGTACTATATATAAAGAGAAAAAGAGAAGAATTAAATTAATTAAATAGAGTTTATTTTGGGTATGCCTTATAATAATAGGGCATACCTTTTAAAC
>JAHHSW010000131.1 GCA_020024985.1 Anaeroplasmataceae bacterium
GGATATGAGCCTATCTATAAGTGTTTTAACTGGATATAGCTTAGGCTGCTCAATTATTGCATTATTCGCCCGTGTTGGTGGTGGTATTTATACTAAGGCTGCCGATGTTGGTGCTGATATTGTTGGTAAAATTGAGGCTAATATTCCTGAGGATGATCCACGTAATCCAGCAACTATTGCTGATAATGTTGGTGATAATGTTGGTGATATTGCAGGTATGGGCTCTGATTTAACAGAGAGCTATGTTGGTGCTATCGTTTCAGCCTTAACAATGGCTTTAGTTACCTTTACAACAGGCTCTATTAATGATATAAGAATGATTTTATTCCCAGTCATTATTTCAGGCTTTGGTGCCTTAGGCTCTGTAATTGCAGTGGCGATTATTAGAATGAAGAAGTGGAATAATCCACATAAGGCTTTAAATATTGCTACCTATATTGCTACAGGTATTGTCGTTGTAGCTTCAATAGTATTATCATTAGTTTATTTAAAGGGAGATAATAGCTGGAAGTATATGTTCTGTGTAATTGCCGGCTTAATTGCAGGTATTATTGTTGGCTTTATTGCTGAAATTTATACATCTAGTGATTATAAGGCAGTTAAGGAAATCGCTAAGGAAAGTGAAACTGGTCATGCAACTAACATAATCGCAGGACTAGGTGTTGGTATGAAGAGTACCGCCTTAACTGTAATTTGCTTAGTTTCTTGTATAGCTATTGGCTATTTCTTTGGTGGTAACTATGGTATCGCCTTAGGCGCAGTTGGTATGCTTAGTACAGTTGGTATTACAGTATCAGTAGATGGCTATGGACCTATCGCTGATAATGCAGGTGGTATCGCTCAAATGGCTGAGCTTCCTGAGGAGGTAAGAAAGATTACCGACCATCTAGATTCAGTAGGTAACACAACAGCCGCTATTGGTAAGGGCTTCTGTATAGGATCAGCAACCTTAACCTCATTAGCCTTTATAGTTTCCTTTATTGAGCTAGTTAAGAAGAGCAATCCAAGCTTTGAAATTTCACTTGGTAATCCACAGGTTTTAGTAGGTATTTTAGTTGGTGCTATGCTACCATTCCTATTTAGTGCTTTAGTTATTGCTTCAGTAGGTAAGGCTGCTAATAAGATGGTAGAGGAGGTTAGAAGTCAGTTTACTGCTGACCCTGGTATTCTTGAGGGAACATCAGTACCTAATTATAATAAGTGTATCGATATTTCTACTAAGGCATCCTTAAAGGAAATGATTCTTCCTTCTATAATTGCGGTTGTATCTCCAATTTTAGGTGGATTAATCTTAGGCCCTGCTGGACTTGGTGGTATGCTAATTGGTGGACTTGTTTCAGCTATCATGCTTGCCGTATTTATGGCTAACTCAGGTGGTGCTTGGGATAATGCTAAGAAGTACGTTGAGGAGGGTAATAATGGTGGTAGAGGAACCTTAACTCACCGTGCCTCAATTACTGGTGATACAGTAGGTGACCCTCTTAAGGATACAGCTGGTCCAGCAATGGATATTTTAATCAAGCTTATGAGTGTCATTTCCTTAATTCTTGTACCAGTATTTGCAAATCTTCCTTCTTTATGGGATTTAATTTGTAAATGGTTAGGAATGTAATTAGATAAAGCTAGGGCATGTAATTAGCTACATGCCCTTTTTTGCTTGCAAAATATGTGACTTATGATAAAATATTTAAGGCAAACTAATATAAATTAGGAGGTTATTATAGTGGCTGAATTAACTAAAACACAAATCATTGAAAGAAGTATTATAACTACATATCGTTCAAAGCTTTGGAGTAAATTTGTTAAGGCTTTAAAGGAGTATAGATTACTTAAGCCAGGAGATGTTGTATGTGTCTGCATTTCTGGTGGTAAGGATAGTATGCTGATGGCTAAGCTTTTCCAAGAGCTTAAAAAGCATTCTGACTTTGATTTTGAGGTAAAATTCTTAGTTATGAATCCAGGTTATAACGACATCAATTTAGAGGTTATTAAAAGAAATTTAGAAATATTACAAATACCTGCTGAAATTAAGGAAACTGATATTTTTGAAATAGCTAGTATTCAAAAGAAAAATCCATGCTACTTGTGTGCTAAGATGCGTAGAGGTGCCTTATATAAGCTTGCTAAGGAAATGGGCTGTAATAAGATAGCCTTAGGCCATCATTATGATGATGTAATTGTAACAACCCTAATGAATATGCTAAATGTAGGGTCTTTCCAAACAATGCTACCAAAGCTTCATAGCCAAAATTATGAAGGAATGGAGCTAATAAGACCTCTTTATCTAATAAAGGAAAAGGATATAGTTGCTTGGCAAAGATATAATGGGCTTGAATTTATTGCCTGTGCCTGCAAGATGACTGAGGGTAGAGATACAGGTAAGCTATCAAGCCAAAGAGCCAACACTAAGGAGCTAATTAAGGATCTATTAAAATATAGCCCTTATGCTGAAAAGAATATATTTAAGGCTACAACTAATGTTTACTTAGATAAAATATTAGGCTGGAAGAAGGATGGAGAATATTTTAATTATCTAGACTTTTATGATAATAATGATTCTGATATAAAGGATGATGATATTATTGACTAAACTTTATTTATATAATAACGCTCTAGCTATTGATTATAAGCTTCCTAATAATATTTATGAGCATGTTAAATATAAAATAAAAGAAAAGAGAGAAATTAGCTTAAGTAATTATTATTATTTGTCCTTAAAGCTTAAGGAGCTAGGCTTAGATATTGCTAATGTATATTTTCTAAATAATAAGCCCATGCTTAAGGGCTTATACCTTAGTATTTCCCATACTGATAAGCTTTATGGCTTTGCTTTATCAGATAAGGAGCTAGGCTTAGATATTGAAGCTACTATACCTGAAAACAGGTTAAATTTGAGCCAAAGGATATTATCTAATATAGAATTAGAGGAATATAGCAAAAGCGCAAATAAAGCCCTATATTTAACTAATAAATGGACTATAAAGGAGGCTTATAGTAAATATCTAGGTACTGGGCTTAGTGAAGAAATATTTGCTAAGAGCTTATATGGCTTTAATCTAGAGCTTTTGGGTCATATTATTGGTTTATATGGAGTCAATGAGGATATAGAAATATATTTAAATAATGAGCTAATTAATAAAGCTACAAAATAAAAAATCTTCAAGTGGATAAGCATCGTGATATGCTTTTATAGCTTGAAGATTTTTTTATTAATTTAGTGATTAAGCTTATTACGCTTAACAATTTTAATTATTATAAATAATACCGTTATAATTATTGCAGAGACTATAAAGCCCTCAAAATCCAAGAATACATCATCCCAGCAGCCATATCTTCCCTTTACTAGGGTTTGAAGATATTCTGTAAGGCCTGCAAGAAGGAAGCCCTGAGAGAAATTAATACTAGTAGCAAGTATCCAAAGGCGGGGACTAAAGAACATCATGAAGGTTAGAGTTGAAAAAATACCTAGAACTAAAAACGCACCAAAATGGCCTATTCCCTTTCTAACCTTTAAGAAAAAGCTATGTAAATCC
>JAHHSW010000132.1 GCA_020024985.1 Anaeroplasmataceae bacterium
TGTATTACATAATGGAAGGCTTTGACACATACCTGAAGCTTGATATTGATCTAACAAATAGATATAGAGGCTATTACTGGTATCAGGTTAAAAAGGAATTGTATTTAAGAAATGATTATCCTTGGTTTGATAAGGAAAAATTCTTGGCCAATTATGACAATCATGAGTATCTAGTAGAAAATACTAAACCATCAATCCATGTCTGGACTTCTTGTCTAGGCTTATAATAACGCTAAAAGGCAGCTGAACCATATTAGGTTTCGCTGCCTTTTATTGTAAATATTAAATTAAAACTACACTAGTAACTTTAAGCCTTATACACCGGTGATTTTAAAGCTAATACCCCGACTTATTTAAAGTCGATATTTACTTATACACCGATTTATTTAAAGAACCAAAAAGGCTGATACATTGTATCAACCTCTACGTTCTAATTTGGTACCCATGGTCGGACTCGAACCGACACGGTATCACTACCAGCAGATTTTGAGTCTGCCGCGGCTACCATTACGCCACATGGGCAAATAAAATTATAACAATGTTATTATAGCAATGTTATAATTTAATTTCAATTATTTTTTTGATTTATAAATAGAAATAGCTTCCTGGTATATTTCAAAAATTCTCTTTGAATATTCATCCTTTGAATATTTTAAAATAGACTTGTAAGCATTATCCTTCATTCTACACAAAATATCCTTATCATTATATAGAAGAATTCCCTTCTCAATAAGATCTTGGGTATTATCAAAATAAAGTCCATTATACTTATCCTTAACTACATCATCAAGGCATTCATCTCTCTTAACTAAAAGAGGTACTCCTGATGCTAAAGCTTCTATATAGGTTAAGCCCTGAGTTTCTGTATTACTTGCGTTTACAAAAACATCCATCATTCTATAGTATAGTGGAATATCATCCCAAGAAATAAGGCCAGTAAATATAACATTTCTATCAATTTTTAGCTCACTCGCTTGCTTCTTTAGAGCGTTAAGTCTAGGACCCCCTCCAACAATAAGCAGTCTTACATCGTCATTTTCCTTAAAGCTTTCAGAGAAAGCAGTTAATATTTCCTCTATATTCTTTTCCTTTGAGGTTCTTCCTATAAATCCATAAACAAATTTATTCTCTATACCAAGCTTTTCTCTAAGTAAAGCAGTTTTCTTTTCAATATGGCCAGCATTGTTAAATCTATCTAAATCAATTCCTGTTGGAACGATTTTAACTTCCCCATTCATCCCATATAGCTTTAAATCTGCTAATATTTTCTTGGTAGGTACTATATCAAAAATAGCCGCCTTAGATATAGGTGCAGTAAATACCTTCTTTTCAAACCATAATAGCTGTCTATGGAAATACCTATCTAAGGTTGGAAATAGATAATTTAGATAATCCTTCCATGATGTATGTAATGTATGCACAATAGGAATTCCTAGTTTTTTAGAAGCCTTAATTGCTATTTTGGCTATGCTATACTCAGTATGAACATGAATAATATCTAAATTGTATTTAGCTATTTCTGCTATATGCTTTTTAAATCTAATTGAGAATCTATAATTTCTAATTGGTTTAAATGGATATCTAACGCCAACTAGGTTAATTACATTTTTATCCTTAAGCTCCTTATCATCCTTACTAGCATCACTTTCGTCATAGCTTGTAAAAATAAAGCATTCATGGCCCATTCTTTCTAGTCCCTCATATAGCATTTTAACTGAGGTTACTACGCCACTAACATTTGGATAATATTGATCTGTAAATAAACCAATTTTCATCCTAATTCCCCCTTAATCAGAGTAAATATATTACATTTCCTCTAGATACTTAATTCCTAAAAGTCTTAATCCTTCATTTAATACAATTCTAACTGACTTAGCTAAGGCAAAATTAGTATTTCTAACCTTTTCATCCTCAACATTAATCTTTTCAAGTGAATAGAACTTATTAAAGCTTGCTGCAAGTGATAATAAATACTTAGCTATTACGCTTGGTGCATACTCCTCAGCAGCCTTTTCAATAGTAGACTTGAATGCTGCAACCTGTCTTACAATCTCAAAATAATGAGGCTTTTCAAATAATGTAGCATCACAATTATTTACATCAAAATCCTTGCCTCTTAAAATTGAAGCAATTCTTACACCTGTATACTGTAAATATGGACCTGTTTGCCCCTCAAACTTAACACTTTGCTCAATGTTAAATTCAACATCTAAGCCTCTATAATTCTTTAAATCACCAAATACGATGGCGGCAATACCAACATACTTAGCAACCTCTTCCTTATTAGCAAGATTAGGGTTTTTAGCATCAATTAAATCATAGGCTAAATGAATAGCTGTTTGTAAAACATCATATAGCTTAACAACATTACCCTTTCTTGTAGATGCCTTCTTACCATTAGTTAAATATAAGCCAAAGTTAACATGCTCGATTTCATCAGCGAAGTCATAGCCCATCTTAGAAACTAATCTCTTAAGCTGCTCAAAGTGTAGCTTTTGCTCGTTACCTACAAAATATAGAACCTTATCAAACTTATATTCTCTCTTTCTATATAATACTGCTGCTAAATCACGAGTAATATATAAAGATCCACCATCACTACGCTTAATTAATGCAGGTGGCATATCATTACCTAAATCAACGATTTGGGCACCCTGATTCTCATGTAGTAAGCCCTTTTCCTTTAGCTCCTCTACAACTGGCTCCATCTTATCATTAAAGAAGGCCTCACCATTATATGAATCAAAATCAATTTCAAGTAAATCATAAATTTGAGCACTTTCCTTAAGGCTCTCCTCTCTAATCCACTTCCATAAATCTAAATATTCAGGATTACCAATTTCCATTTGACGGAAGGCCTCACGAGCCTCATCCTCTAGCTCTGGATTATTTTCTGCCTCCTCATGGAAACGAACATAAAGCTTAGTAAGCTCAGCAATAGGGTTAGCCATAATAACCTCTCTATTACCCCACTTCTTATAAGCTACTATCATCTTACCAAATTGAGTACCCCAGTCACCTAAGTAATTAATAGCAAAGGTATTATATCCACACTTTCTCATAATTAGCTTAACTGAGTTACCAATCATAGTTGAACGTAAATGTCCAATTGAAAAGCTCTTAGCAATATTAGGGCTTGAATAATCTAAGGTAACATTCTTACCATCACCTACATGGCTTCTACCAAAATCACTACCAGCCTCAACACAAGACTTAATAATATCTAATGAAAGCTTAGCCTTATCAACAAATAAATTTACAAATGCTCCTACAGGCTTAATAGATAATATAGGTAAATCAAAGCCACCAATTACCTCAGTAGCCTCAGCTACAATTTCAGGCATTGGCTTACGTAATGCCTTTACAATAGTAAACATAGGAATAGAAATATCTCCTAGGGAAGCATTCTTTGGCTCCTCTACTACAACAGCTAATTCCATTCCATATTTTTGCTTATAATAAGCCCCTAGATTAGTTTTTAACTTGCTTTTTATTTGCTCAATCATTTTGTCCTCCT
>JAHHSW010000133.1 GCA_020024985.1 Anaeroplasmataceae bacterium
ATTTCAGCATAGTAATCTATCTGCAGAGGAATTTGAAGATAGAAATGAATTTTATAATTCATTAGGCTATAAGGTTATTTGGTTTTTTGATTTATCAGAACAATATGAAAATGAAGCTATAGATAATTTGTATTATAGAGAAACATTATACAAATGGAAAAGGCCTAAAAATACATTCAATTATTTTGATTATAAGAATAAAAATGTTGAATTGTATTTTCAATTTATTCTTGATGCTGATGACAATGAATTTCTTAAGGATAAGTTGAATTATATTAGAGAAACAGGAATTGATGATGCATTTGGGCCTGAGGTAGATGATTATATAGAAGCCCATAAGGATGATGTTGCTTTATTAGTAAAGGTTAATTGGGTTTCAAATGATGGATTTGAACGCTTTGGAGTTGCTAAAAAGGATTATTGATTATGAGCTCTCAAAAACTCCATCGTGCTACTAGTACAAGTCCACTTGTGATGTAACTTGAAGTCCACTTCAGCCTAGGACCGAAGGTCCGCTCTTTTTAAACTTAATATTGTAAATATTGAAGAAGGTATTCTGGACCCGTTAGGGTCGTTGTATCTTCTTTTTTTATTTTTCTTTTTTATATATAATAATATAAAGCCTATTGAAAGGAGGATAAAGAAATAGGTTTTAATTAATACAAAGAAAGGATGAGGACATGTACAATTTTAAAGATGTATTAATTCTATTAAATCAAGGCTATAGCCACAGATACATTAGCTCTATACAGCATATAAGTAGAGATAGGCTTAGATATATTTCTTCATATATTGAAGCGCATAAGCTAGATTATTATGAGCTAGTCAAATTGTCTAATGTTGAATTAGAGGCAATACTCTTCCCTAAAAAGGAAAGAGAAAGTATCTTTGAAGAACCTAATATAGAGGAATTGGTTCTAGAACTTAAAAAGAAAGGGGTGACAATGAAATTACTTTGGGAGGAATATAAAAAAGACTGTATTAATCGAGATAAGATTTACTATCAATACTCAAGCTTTAGAAAGAAATTTGCAGAATTTACTAGAGTACATTAGGCTAGAGCTCACTTTAATCATAATCCTGCAGAAAAGATTGAGGTTGATTACGCTGGTGGTACTATCAATATTGCAAATCCAAATACTGGCCAAATAACTAAGGCTTATTTATTTGTTGGAGTACTTCCATATAGTCAATATACCTATGCTGAATTTACAGAAAATATGAAGCTAGAGAATTGGATTCAATCTCATGTGAATATGTTTGAGTACTTTGGTGGTAGTACACCGATAATAATCTCTGACAACTTAAAGGCTGGAGTAATTAGTAATAAAAAGAATGAGGATCCGGTTTTAAATGTTCATTACAATGAAGCAATGTCGTATTATAACGCAACAATCGTACCTGCAGAGCCTCTTACTCCTAAGGGCAAGCCATCAGCTGAAGGTAATGTAGGAAAGCTAACAACACAAATATTAGCTAGATTAAGAAATACCATTTTCAACAGTATTTATGAAGCTAATTTAGAGTGTAATAGATTACTTGAGGAATTCAATAATAAGCCATATCAAAAGCGAGAGGGTAGTAGATATGATGTTTATAAAAATGAAGAAAAGGACCTTCTTCAGTCACTTCCTAAGGTACCATTTGGATATGGTGAATAGAAAATTTGTAAGGTCCAGAAAAACTATCATATTAGCGTTTTAAAGCAAAATTACTCAGTACCATTCAAATATATCGGCACTGAGGTAAAGGTCAAGGTAACGACTAAAATGATCTATGTATACGCCAATAATGACATCGTAACCAGTCATATGAGGCTATAGGGTAGGAATTATCAATATTCTACTAAGGAAGAGCATCTACCTAAAACTCATATTCAAGCTAATAACTGGAATGGTGATTATTTTAGAAGATGGGCAAACGCAGTAGGTCCAAACACATATACAGTAGTTGATAGATTGTTAAAGTCTTATTCTCATGAGCAGCAAGGATACAAAGGGGTAAATTCTTTACTTTGCCTAGGAAACAATTATGGCAAGCTCAAGCTAGAGTCTGCCTTTGAAAGAGCTCTATCCCTTGTTAGTATACCTCGCTATAATAATATTAAGAAAATTATAGAGGTTAGTCAAGATATTGAGGATGAGAAAAGGGAATTGCTTAATGAAAACTCATATATGAGAGGAAATGCATATTTCGGAAAGGATGAAAATTAATATGAGAGATTTATATACTGATTTAAAAGCTCTAAAGCTACCAGGTATGGCTAAGGCTTATAGAGAGTTAAAGGAAAAGCCTGGAGTTGAAAGCTTAAATTTTGATGAGAGACTAACTCTATTAATCGAGGCTGAACTAGAAAGTAAGAGTTCAAACTAAGATTAAAGCCTTATTAAAGAATGCAAGATTTAGTGAGCCAACAGCTGATATATTTAGCATCAAATATTTTCCAGGGAGAGTCATTGATAGGGAAATGATCAATGAGCTAGCAACTAATGAATTTATAAGAAAGCATAGTAATGTTATATTAACTGGGGCATGTGGTTCAGGCAAAACATATATAGCTAACGCTATAGGTGTGAATGCCTGCCTAAATAAAATAGACACAAGATATATAAGGCTACCAGATTTATTAGATGAGTATACGATAGCAAATGATATAAGCGTGGCTGAGGCTAGAAAGGTAATAAGAAAGTACGCTAAGTATGAACTCCTAATAATAGATGAATGGTTAATATATAGTGAATATTTTGAAATGGAAGCCAGGTTCTTATTAGAGCTTATGGAGCTAAGACAAAAAAGGCTAACATCTTATGTTCACAAAGACATCCAAAGGGTTGGAGAGATATTTTAGGTAAGGATATTAAGGCTGAGGCTATGTAGATAGATTAATAGGTGGAGCTATAAAGCTTGAAATAAATTCTGAAGAATCCCTAAGAGGAAAAGATTTTTAAGATTATATAAGCATTAAAAAAGATGATATACTTCGTTCTAAATTGAGCAGGTATATCATCTTTATTTATATAATTGATTTGTCATCATATAATTGACTTGTCATCATAGCAAGTGGACTTGAAACGATAGCAAGGTGGACGTCATATCGTAGCAAAGTGGACTTTTTCGCGCGCAATAATCAAATCCAATTATTAGGAAAACTTAAATATATATATTACTGGGCTTGTACTTGTTAGGTGCAAGTCTTTTATTTATGTCTAATCGATAATATCTATCTTGAATATCATTTTATTAAAAGAAGCCATTTAGTCTATAGATAATTCCCCTAATAGGTGAAATTTGTGAATAAATCGCTTTCATGGATTTTATGGAAAAAGTTAAGGTTGGATGATTGAAAAAAAAAAAAAAACGGAGTATAATCGAAATGGATTAGTAAGGACTAACCTTCGATTAGATTAATTTTTATTATATTCATGACAAGATAAGTCTTAGGGACTTTTTTAATATGAGCATTAGAAAAAGGTTATTTATTTTGTTATTGATTTAGATACTTTAATGTAAAA
>JAHHSW010000134.1 GCA_020024985.1 Anaeroplasmataceae bacterium
ATTGAATGGATTAGCATTAATTGTGACCATGCTTCTACCAGCACCAGTTGTACCATCTAGACCAATAGTAGTCTTTGTAGCCTCAATTGCTAGGCTTTCAACTGGAGCAGGTGTTGCTTCAGCAAGCTCAGTAATATAAATTATATATACTAGCTCATTAGTTTCATTATCAGTATAGGCTCCAATAATTACACCCTTTACATCAAAGGCTTGACCATCAGTACCAAAGCCTAGAGCTCCACTTAAATCAAATGGTAAGGAATTACATTCAACCTTTACATTACCTAGGGCAGGATGAGTAAATAGGGCATAGCCATTAAATGCATCACTTGCCTCTAAAGCAAGGCTCATGCTTAGAGGAATTCCCTTTAATGAAGCCTCTGGTGTTATCTTTAATAGCTCCTCAGGAGTCTTTTTAGTAAACTCTGGTGTAAAGCTTAGCTTATCAGCAAGTGATTTAGCCTCAAAGCTAATTACCTGCTTCTCATTAGTCTTAGCATAAACATCTAATGTACCCTTTAAGGAAATTGTATCTCCCTTTTGGACTCCTGTACCGTCAAATGCTTCATCATATGCATAGATATAGCCAGTTTCATCACCAACTATAAAGCCAAATTTAGTAATAGCTATGACATTACCACGAACATTAACTGTGCTACCTGCATCTAGTGCTAAAGCCTCAGCTACTGTCTGGTAGCTTTCTTTAGTAACTATTACCTCAAATGGTAGGCTTTCACTATCATTGCTTACAGCAACGATTACTGCACTACCTGGCTTAACACCAGTTAATACATTGCCCTTAATGCTTACAAATTCTCCACCATCTATAACCTTATATGTTACATCAGTAATACCAGGAACCTCTGTAACAGAAAGCTCTAAGGTATTTCCTTGTATTACCTGGTTACCTGCTGCCTTAATTTTCATTCTATTAGGATTTTTAGTCTCATTAACAACTATTGTTCCCTCATTACATAGGCTTAGGGTAATTTCCTTTTGCTTAAAGTTTGTAAAGTTAGCCTCTACTGTAACATATTCATTTTCTTCAATATTTTCCTTATTCCAATACTTTTTAACCTTTTCAAGGCTACCATGCTTATCGAACTTTAAAGTATAGCTTTCCTTACCTAGCATCATTCTAAAGATTGGTGATTTAGGGCTTTGCTGCTCAGCACTAGAGAAATCACCACTTAAGAACTTACCAGTAATTCTTACTCTACTACCAGCTAGGGTTGGATCCTTAGCTAGAGCAGTAAGCTCTGCCTCTGTTTTTACTATGTATGGCTCTGGCTCTCTAATCTCAGCATTACTTAAATTAACCTGGCATCCAAGCTCATAGCCACCACCTGAGAAGCCTGATAGCTGTAGTCCATATTGCCCATTTTCTACATAGGCACTAACGATTACATTTCTATCTACATTTATTTGACCAAGCTCGAAGGCATCTCCAGCACTACCAAACATTGGATTAGCTTGAATATTATATACTAAAAAGCCATCCTTACCATCCATTATGTAGAAGGTATTTCCATAGGTTGAGGTTACTCTACCTCTTACATTAACCATCTTACCAGTATAGGTATTTAAATCAGCCTTTATTTGGCTAATGGTTAAGACATCCATAACCTCAATATCTTCCTTAAGGGTTTCATAGCCCTCCTTACTTATTTCAAGGCTAACAGTACCCTTGTCTAGTAAGGCAAGCTTATTTCCGTTCTTAACTGTGAAATCAGCACCCTTAATAATACTAATACTGCAATCCTCTACTTCCTTATCTCCATCTAAAACACTAAGTGTAAGTGTTTCACCCTTAAAGGCATGTCCCTTATAGCTAAGGGTAAGCTTCTTATCTTGAACTGGCTTAGCTAAAATTTCAAATTCTATTTTAGCATCATTATAGCCATCTGCCGTAAATAAAAGCTCTACCTTTCCTGACTTTAATAAGCTTATTTTGCTTCCCTCTAGCTTAATAAGCTCATTACCAGCTAAAACCTTATAGCCAGTAATTGTAACTGCCTCATTTTCACTACCAATAGCCTTAATAGCTAAAGTGCCACCCTCAAGCTTTTCACCCTCTAGGCTGATAGTAAAGCTCTTCTTAGCAACCTCAGTTGGTGTTACTGTAGGCTCAGTTGGCCCTACTGTAGGCTTTTCAGCCTCCTTACAGCCAACAGCAGCTAAAATAACTCCACAAGCAAAAACTCCTCCAATTAATGTTTTAAATTTTCTCATAGTTTTGACCCCTCTCTAAGATAATGCTAGACTTCTTAGATATTAAAGTCAAACAATAAATTTTAAGAAAGTAACACTTGTTACTTTAATGAGGTAAAGTGCATTTTAAAAATATTATATGTATATTTATGGCACTTATTTCTATAAGTGAGGCTAAATATCCACAACTTGGAATTTATTATAATATACAGTGAATTTATGTATAATTTTAGGTTAAAATGCCCCTAGGGCTCATAGGTAGACCTAGGCTAATAAATAGTATATAAGCGCTCCTAATGTATTGCCGAAAGTAAAAATAAGCTCTAGAGCCAAATTCTAGGCTTTAGAGCCTTTATCTAATCTACAATCTATACAATTAAATCAAATAATTCCCAAAACTATAGTAATTATCAAACTAATAATTGCTACTAAAAAAGATCCTATAGATACCCAATTAGCAATCTTAGCTTGCCTTTTTGCTGCTTTACTTTCCTCAATACATTGATTAATTATTAATTTAAGGCCATCATCTAACCCCTCTAAATACTTTATTTCATCATTATGCTTGTTTAAAATTGGTATAATTTTCTCATCTAAATTTTTACTTATAATTTTAGAGATTTCTTCCAATCCCTTCTATTAGCTTCATCTTGTCTTTCTCTATCACGCATTGCTTGCCCTGCGTTTGAATAGTTACTTCCATCACCATAATAAAAATTCATAATTAGTCCCCCCTTTATAATTATTATAACTTTAAAAGGCCACAAAATGTGGCCTCATAATTAAAATAATTTAGTTTGTATATAAGATCTTTGACCTTCATCCTCATCAAACTCAATCCATGAGCCATTCTTCTTTTTAGGCTTAATCTCAATTGGAGAGTCTAATAAGACAGGATTTTTAAATATATAAGCATAACCATGGTTAGTCTTCTTGTTCTTTCTAGTATTATTATACTCTATATCAGCCTCAGCCTGTGCTACTGTGTAGCTTGGGCAGATATGCCAGTATACAAATTCCTCAAAAGGAATTTGCTTACAGTCAACAAAGTCTACATAGCCATATAATAAATTAGTTTTACTTTTAACTATACCAATTCTACCACGTCTTTTATTTGCATATGTTCTAGCATCATATGTTCTTTTTCCTGTTAATATATCCTCAAGATATTCCTCATACATTGTTAAAGCATACATAAATCAAAATCACTCCTAGCCATTCTTACTTCATAATTATTGATAGTGGTCTAAAAATTAGTAAATTTTTATGCCCACTATCCTATTA
>JAHHSW010000135.1 GCA_020024985.1 Anaeroplasmataceae bacterium
ATAAGCATGAAGATTCTTAGCCTTTAAATAGTTTAAAAGGCTTCTTCTTTGACCGATCTTTTGCATAAGACCTCTCTTAGAATGGAAATCATGGATATGTGTAGCGAAATGCTCATTTAATTGGTTGATCTCAGCAGTTAAGATAGCTACCTGAACCTCTGTAGAACCAGTATCCTTTGCATCCTTTCCAAAATCCTTAATGATTTGTGCCTTTACTTCCTTTGTTAAAGCCATTGTTTTGTTCCTCCTATAAATATTTTATTCACGTATTACGTAGTATTCGAGGGAGGATCCCGCGATACCAGGTAAACGCCATATGTATTATATTATATTAAGCTCTTAATTTCAAGAATTATTTTAATTTTAGGCTAGTTTCCTCTTCTTAGGAGCTTAAACACCCTTAATGATGGTAGTGGGTGACCATCCCAATCAAATAGAGCCTGATTATCACAGGCACTACCTTGTGGACTTACATTAGCTACTCCATAGTATTCTGCAGCCTTACTTGTTGCTATACCACAGCCATATTGCTCCCAAGTATCTCTCATTGCTAAATAATCATCACCTGGAGCCTTTATCCAAAGTCCCTCCCAGTAGGCAATACCAATACCGCCTACCTTATTAACAGCATCTACTAAATCTCTAATAAAATTAGCCTGACCCTGATAGCTTACCTCGTATTCAAGCTCTGGTAATTTAGATTCTATTTGATTCTTTGTATAATCACTATCTCTTAGGGTATATGGATAGGCTGCCTCCATTATCATAACCTGACACTTATTCTCTTCCTTTACCTTTTTAAGGACGTATTCTAAATTAGCCATACTGCCATGCCAATTAGGATAATAGCTTAAGGAAAATATATCATAATCTACTCCATTCTTCTTAAGCTCCTTAGCAAAAAATCTAGTTTTACTCTCATCCTTAGTACTAGCGTAATGTACTGCTGTTCTAATAGAGGCATTAGAATTATTAACAGCTCTTATCCCTTCCTTAAGAAGCCTTGAGATATTTATAATATCAGTTTCCTCAAGTAAGCCATTATCAATTTCATTACCAAGCTCTACTATATCAGGAATAATACCCTTACTCTTTAGCTTAGCTAGAGTTGATGAAGTATAGTGATAAAGCCTATGAGCCTTTTCAGCTAAACTAATACCCTTCCAGGTCTTAGGTAGCCTTTGATTTGCTGGGTCTGCCCAAAAGTCTGAATAATGAAAATCTAAAATAAGCTTAAGCTTATTGGCCTTAGCTCTTTTAGAAAGGCTTATTAAATTATTAATATCACAGGCTCCACCACCATAGCTATTACCATTACTATCAAATGGATCATTCCAAAGCCTTACTCTAATATGAGTAATGCCTACTGATTTTAAGACATAAAATGGATTTCTTTTATGACCTTTAAAATCATGATATTCTACTCCTGCTCTTTCTAGAGATTCTAGGCTTGATAAATCCATAGCTAGAATAAAATCCTTTGATAAATTATCTATCCTTTCGACCTCTAGCTTATAATTCGCTCTAGTAATAGTACAGGAGATTGGTATTGAGACTAATGATATAAGGGCAAATAGGCCCATAAGTATATATTTCAAATATTTTCTCATATTACCTCCTATAGGAAGCTATTTAATATCTCCTTACATCTATTCTTATCACTATTCATTTGATTTAAAAGCTCATTTATAGAGGCAAATTTCTTCTCATCTCTAATTCTTTTAATAAAGAAGGCCTCTATTACCTCACCATAAATATTCTCATTGAAATCAAAAATATTTATTTCCATTCGCTTGTTAGCGGCAAAATTGAAGGTTGGATTATGTCCAATATTACACATACCTAAATACCTTTTACCATTAACAATAACATAAACTGCATAAACACCATTTAGTGGTAAATAGTAATTTTTATAATCAATATTTGCAGTAGGGAAGCCTATTACCCTTCCCTTTTGTGAGCCATATACGACCTTACCCCTAATAGAGAAGCTTCTACCAAGCATTCTATTAGCAAGCTCTACATTACCAACACCTAAAAGCTCTCTTACGTAGGTAGATGATACCCTTACATCATCTATAACATATTTAGGTATTACATAAAGCTCAAAGTCGTTTTGTAAATCCATTGCAGTACCCTCACCTCGTCTACCAAAGGTAAAATCATAGCCACAGACAATAGATTTAATATTCATTTTCTTTAATAGCTCTATAAATTTATCCTTACTTGTAGAGGCTATTAGCTCATTAAATTCAATTATTATAAAATAATCAATTCCTAGACCACCAAAAATCTCAGCCTTCTTCTCCATTGGAGTAATTAAGGGATAATTTGGCATTTTCTTTAAAAAGACAGATGGATGAGGTGAAAAGGTAATTACTGCACTTTTATAGCCATGCCTTTTACATTCATCTATTAGCCTTTGGTGTCCTAAATGTACTCCATCGAAATTACCAATAGCTGCACAAATATGCTCTGGAAAGCTTATTACATTATTATATTTTATTACTACTGTTTCCATAATTAGCTCTCCTTACTTAAAAATTAATATTGGCTTATATTTATTATCCTCTATATATTCATAGATGGCAATAATTTTTGAATTATTACATACATAGAATACACCCTTTATATTAGTTTGCCTATTATCTAGGGTAATGCCATTCATAACAAGCCCACTAATATAATCATTTATCTCAACCCTAGGTAAATCAAAAAATTTCTCAATTGGTATTATATCAGACTCTACTATATCATCCATAGGCTTAGCCATAGCTACCTTATATTCTCCAGCCCTTGTTCTTCTTAAGGCACTTAGGATAGCCACTCCACCTAAAAGCTCACCTAAATCATGGGCGTAGCTTCTAACATAAAAGCCCTTTGAAACAAATAGCCTAATATCTATTTCATAGTGACCATTATTATATCTAAGCTTAGATGCTATTTCACTTTCATAAATTTTAATAGGTCTTGGCTTCCTTTCTATTTCAATACCCTTTCTTTGGTACTCGTAAAGCTTTTTTCCATCAACCTTAATCGCACTAGTCATAGGAGGGATTTGAGTGCTTCTTTCCTTTAATATAGCCATTTTTTCCTTAATAGCCTCTATATTAACATCCATTTTAATATCTCTTGTAATATTTCCATCCATATCCCAGGTGTCACTATCATAGCCAAAGACTATAGTCGCAATATATTCCTTATCATGCTCATTAATAAGCCTTACAAGCTTAGTAGCCTTATCACAGGCTACTACAAGTACACCAGTAGCGTCTGGGTCTAGGGTACCATTATGACCAGCCTTATTAAGCCCTAGCCTATGCTTAAGCCTATTACAAACAGAAAGGCTAGTAATACCCTTTGGCTTATCAACTATTAAAAATCCATTCATATAGCCCTCTCCCTTCTGTTTTGAACATAAAGTAAGCTACTAGCTTCTATTAAAAGGATAGCCTGTATTATTAAAAAGCCT
>JAHHSW010000136.1 GCA_020024985.1 Anaeroplasmataceae bacterium
ATACTAAATAAAGGATTTAAATTGGGCTAAATTAGTGTTTTTAAGTACAATGTTTAGTACTTATAACTTAACAAAGCTAGTTAATTCATAATGCTTTTGCAGTTGGTAAAAAATAGTTTTAAGGAAATATCTTAACTTAGCATATGTTACTAAAATCACGTTAAAGAGGTTATTCCAATTTAAGGGGAATTATCTAAATTTCTTTGCCCCTCGTTTTGGAATAGCCTTTATCATTCCGCCTGTTTTGGAATATACTTGTAGTAACAAGAATATTAATAAAATCATAACTAATATACGCAGTAAATTCAGGGATATTAGTATCAATATACATACCTTGAAAGCAAAAGTAAATTCTGCTAAAAGGAAAAGTATATATTCGATAAAAAATACATTATTTTCATGTAACGCCTTGAATACATTGACATATAATGCTATAATTATATCAACAAAGGAAGGATGATAGTATTATGAATAAGACTTTTAAATTATTAACAGTAGCAGTAGCAGCATTAGGTATTTTTGGCTTAGCTTCATGTGCTTATACTCAGGCTCCAACTACGGAGCCAACAGAGACTCCAACTACGGAGCCAACAACAAAGCCAACAGGGACTCCAACTACAGAGCCAACAACAAAGCCAACAGAGACTGTAGCCCCAAATCCAGAGCAAGGTCATATTCTTATGACTGATTCAAAGAAAATGCAATTTGGAACAGTAAGATGTGATGTAGTTTTAATGGATAATAATAAGGTAAAATTCGATGTAACTACTGGTTTTGAATCATATGATAAGAAATTTGATAAGGAAGGAACATATACAGTAGCTAATGGTGTATATACATTCGTATTAGAAGGTACTGAATATAAGACAGTTTTAGAAAATGATCTTTTAACATTAAAGTATTCAATTCAAGGTGATATGAAAATTGATTTTACTTTAAAGGGAAAAGCTGAAGTACCAGCTGAGGAAAAGGTATTTATGACTGCAACAACCTCTACAAATCGTGGAGATGTTAAGTGTGACTTAATTTTAAAGGATGCATCTAATGCAGTATTTAAGATTGATGCAGGTATGCCAGAAATTAGCAAAATGTTAACTAAGGAGGCTACATATACATTAGCAAACAATGTATATACATTTACAGTAGGTGAGCAAATATATGTAACTACATATGATGAGCCAACAGGTGTATATAGCTTAGCTTATTCAGTAGCTGGTGATATTACAGTTAACTTCGATTTAAAGTCACTAAAGTAATTATAAAACTTATATTTAAAGAAAATGCTTCAGCTTATTGCTGAGGCATTTTTTTGACTCCAATTCGAATTAATGCTATAATTAAATTCGTTCAAGTAACGGTTAAATTACGGTGGTGATACAATGAATATATTTTTAAAGCTTAAAAAGAATTACTTACGAATTATAATTGATATATTTATCACATTATCCTTGTTAGCCATTGCTACAGGCTTTGGTGTTTTATTCGTTAAAACAGGGCTTCAGGAGGCTAACGTAGTAGTAATATATATATTCTCAGTATTATTAGTATCACTATTTACTGGTGGATATTTTTATGGCCTTATAGCCTCTATATCATCAATACTTTTATTTAATTATTTCTTTACTGAGCCATTTTATACATTAAAGGTAAATAATCCTATTTACTTTATTACCTTCTTTATAATGGTTGTTGTTGCTATTATAACAAGTGCTTTAACTACTAAGGTTAAAAGATCATCAATTATCTCTCACGAAAGAGAATATGAAAGCAATGTATTGTATCAGATGACTAATCTTTTAACTGATGCAGAAACAGGGCATGATATAGCCTCAATTATCTGTAAGTCAATTAGTGATATATTATCATGCAATGCGGCAATAGTTTGCTTTACTGAAGCAGGAGATGCAGAAGGAAGCTTTATTCAGCAAAAGGATGATACTCAAATAAGAAGAGAGCTTGTTAATCCTAAGGAAATGAAGGCTAGAATGCTTAAGCTTCATCAGGCATATGAGGTTGGTCCAGAGTTTTATGACTATCCTATTTATGATGTAAATACCATTTTAGCAGTATTAAGAATACCAAAGGAGGCATCAGAGGGAATGAGTGATTCACAGCTTAGAATGACTCACTCTATTATAGAAAGTGCCTCTATAGCTATGCAGCGTTTAAAGAGTATAAAGGCACAAGCGAAGAGCCGTGAGGAGGCAACACAGGAAAGATATAGAGGGAATCTTTTAAGAGCTATATCTCATGATATTAGAACTCCATTATCAGGTATTATGGGAAGTGGAGAAATGCTAATGGGTATGACTGATCCAAAGGATCCAAGATATGAAATAGCTAAGGGTATATATAGTGATGCGGATTGGCTTCACTCACTTGTTGAAAATATTTTAAATCTTACTAAGCTTCAGGAGGGAAGGCTTGTTATAAACAAGGAGCCTGAGGCTATTGAGGAGATAATTGGTGCGGCAATAAGAGTAATAGAAAAGCGTGCTCCAGAATATGAAATAACTGCTACCCTCCCAGATAATTTAATTTTAGTTCCTATGGATGCTAAGCTTATTTCTCAGGTTATTGTTAATCTTTTGGATAATGCAATTAAGCATACTGAGGAAAATAAGGAAATAGAGGTAAGGGTTGAAACCCTAAGTAATTCAGTTTCTGTAGCTATTCTTGATAGAGGAACTGGAATCAATCCAGAGGCACTACCTCATATTTTCCAAATGTTTTATACAACTAGGGGAAAGTGTGTTGATTCACAAAGAGGTATGGGCCTAGGCTTATCTATATGTGAGTCAATCGTTAAGGCTCATAATGGTACAATTGAGGCCTCTAATAGAACTGATGGCCCAGGAGCCTGCTTCAAATTTACATTACCACTTGGAGGAAAGATGAATGAATAAGCATGATGAAACTATATTAATAGTTGAGGATGACTCACAAATTAGAAGCTTTATTGCTTATGTATTAGAGCAGGAGGGCTTTAATTATCAAACAGCCTCTACAGCTAAAAATGCCCTATCAATTCTAGTTGGTGGTAAAATTGATTTAATGCTATTAGATTTAGGACTACCTGACTATGATGGAATAGAGGTAATTAATAAGGTTAGAGAATGGTCTGAGCTACCTATTATCGTTGTTTCAGCAAGAGACCAGGATAAGGAAAAGGCTAATGTATTGGATGCTGGGGCTGATGATTATTTAACTAAGCCCTTTTCAGCAACTGAGCTTTTAGCTAGAATAAGAGTTGCTATTAGGCATTTAAATAGAAGTACTATTAGAGAGGTAAAGCCTATTTTAGGGATTGGGGATTTAAAGATGGATTTTGATAAAAGACAGGTTTTTCTTAAGGATGAGCCACTTCATGTCACTCCATTAGAATATGAGCTTTTAACCCTATTCTTTAAAAATATAGGTAAGGTGCTTACCTCAAAGT
>JAHHSW010000137.1 GCA_020024985.1 Anaeroplasmataceae bacterium
GAAGTACTATAAGGAAATTCTAAGAATTATCCAAGCTGGCTCTAATGATAAAATCAGGGATGAGCTAGAAAACTACCATGCCTCAGACATCGCTGATGTTTTAGAGAGCCTAAGCAAGGAGGATAGAATTAGAATTTATTCTATCCTTGGTAATGAAAGAACTGCTGAGATCATGTCCTTTTATGATGACGTTGATTTATACATTGAGGAGCTATCTCCTGCGTATTCAGCAGATATTCTAGAGGAAATGGACTCAGATGATGCCATTGATATTCTAGATGAGCTAGATGAAGAGGAAAAGGAAAAAATTATCAGCCTAATGGATGATGATTTTAAGACTGCCATTAAAAAGCTTGATCACTATGATGATGAGCTTATTGGTAGTGAGATGAGTGATAACTATATCTCAATTAACAAAAAAATGACAATTAAGGAAGCAACTGCTTACCTAATTAAGGATGCGGGAGAGCATGATAATATCTTCTCAATTTATGTAGTAGATGATGAAAACAAATATGTTGGCGCAATTAGCCTAAGGGATTTAATAGTTGCTAGAAAGACAGATTCACTAGATTCCTTAATTATGACCTCATACCCATTTTTCTATGATAATGAGGAAATAAGTGAGTGTATTGGTAGAATTAAGGAATATGCTGAGGCTACCTATCCAATTTTAAATCGTAATAATGAGCTAATAGGAGCAATTACTGGGGATAATATTTTAACAGTAGCATCTGATGAGATGGAGGATGACTATGCAAAGCTAGGTGGTCTTGCTGAAAGTGAGGATTTAAATGAATCAACCTTTAAATCTATTATGAAAAGATTACCTTGGCTAATAATTTTATTATTCCTAGGCTTTATTGTTTCTAGTGTAATTGGAGCCTTTGAGGCGGTTATTGCAACTCTACCTATAATCGTTTTCTTCCAGTCAATGATTTTAGATATGAGTGGTAATGTAGGTACCCAGTCCTTAGCAGTAACTATTAGAAATATTACTGATGAGGGTTTTAAAAGTGATAAGAAGAGACAAAGAAAATCTATTTTTAAGGAGCTAAGGATTGGCTTCTTTAATGGAATTATTATGGGGCTTGTTGCCTTTATATTTGTCCTAATTTATTTAGTAGCCCTTCATAAGGAGATAACCCCAGGTATGGGCTATAGCCTAAATGAATGTCTACTAGTAGCTTCAATAATTGGTCTATCAATGCTATTATCTATTACTCTATCAGCAATAATAGGAACATCCTTCCCGTTACTGCTTGATAAGCTACATATAGACCCAGCAGTAGCGTCTGGACCATTTATTACAACCATGAATGATATTATAGCCGTTATCGTTTATTACGGCTTAACCTTCCTATTCTTTATGAGTATATTATAATGATTAGTAAGGCCTATATTTAGCCACAGCGCTTTACTGTGGCTATATTTTTTTGGAGGAAGAAATGATAAGAGAATTAAAACAAAATGAAATAAAAGAAGCAGTTAATTTAATATTAGAGGTTTATTATGAAACTGAGGTTAATAACGATACTAAGGAGGGAACAGCCTACTTTGTATCAATTTACGCTAATGAGGAGCATATATTAAAGCTAATTAATGAGGGAAGCCTTAAGGCCTATGGCTATTTTATAGATGGTGAGCTTGTTGGTGTTACATCTATTCATAATGATGATGAAATTATGCATTTATTTGTTAAAAAGAGCTTCCATGGAAGAGGTATTGCTAAAGCCCTATTAAAGCATATTTGTGAACGAAGTAAGGAGCGTGGCATTAAAAGAATTCATTTAGATAGCAGTAGATACGCTATTAATTTTTACCTAAGTCATGGCTTTACTAAGGAAAGTGATGAGGTTAGGGTTGACGGGATGGTTTATACCCCAATGCATAAGGACCTATAGGTATTGTATTATTTAAAAATGATGTTATAATGCTTATGGCTAGGTGTAGAAATACTTAATAAGGAACATAGTAAAAGCTATGGCTGTCCCAGCAACTGTAGGGCTGACGAGATTCAGATTCCATTGAGCTTAGGCTTGAGAAGGAGAATCGAGGTTGAGGCTGAGCCAGGAGACTTACCTAAGCTTAATAATAAGGAGGGTACTATAACTTAATTTATTCATACTGGTCGATGTGATTAGAATAATTTTATAGTAAATTTAGAATGAAAAAATTTTATTTAACAGCGCTAATTGGTGTATTTGCGCTAACACTTCTAGGCTGTAGTAGTAATGAGGCTCCAAGCGAGAATACTACTGTACCTAGTGTAACAGTACCAACAGAAAAGCCAACAGTAGAGCCTACTGCACCAGCTCCAACAGTTGAAACTAGTAAGCCAGCTATCATGGTTAATTACAGTGTAGACGTTTTGGATATGTTTGGTGAGGAGATTGCTAAAAAGAGCATAAAGGCTAATAGTGAGGCTTCATTAGCTGAGGGCTTAAATGAAAACTTAAGCTTAGAACTTGATACTGAGGGCAAAAGCATTTTAAGGGTAAATGATTCTATTAAGGATCCAAGCTATCCATTTGTTGTTTATCTAAATGGTGAAAAGCTAACAAAGGGAATTAATGAAATAACCCTTAAGGAAAATGATAAGGTTAAATTAGTACAGGAATGTACTAATACTAATTTAGATGAATTAGATAAGAAGGTAGATTTAGCAATTTATACTATGCTAAAGAATGCTAAGGAGCTTTTTAAGGCTGAAAAGGATTTTGATGGCTACTTTTTAGGAGCTATTACAGCCCTAAGAGATAAGGGCTATATTAAGAGCATTGACTTTTTAAATGATACCTACCTTAATAGCTATAATTCCTTAGAATTATCTAAGGTTCAAATGGGTCAAATGACTAAGTATGTATTATCTCAGCATGCTCAGGGCAAGGATATAAGTAATATTAAGGCCTACCTTGAGGAAGCTACCTTTACAGTAACTGATAATATTTATGTAATGGCACCATTCTATACAGCTGTTATGCTTACTAATGCTAAGCTTAAGAATGATAATGAATTCATTGCATATTTCAATAATTATGTAAGCACTATGGGTACACAGGGCCCTTGGAGTATTATTGGTATTGGTGATGATGGAGCTATGGTTTCACCTGTTTTAAATAAGCTAGAGGGCTATGATAAGGAGGCTTATGCTAAGCTTCAAAGACCAGGCTTTACCTTAGATGGCTTTATGGCAAATAAGAGCTGGGGCGCAAATGGAGCCTCAACAGGACTACAGGTTATGGCCTTCTCTATTTTAGGTATGGATATAAGAGCTAATGAAAATCTAGTTGAGGGTAAGAGCCTAATTGATGTATTATTTGAAAAATATACAAGTAATGGCTATAGCTTCAAGAATAAGGTTACTGATAAGGAGTCTGATTTAAGATTTGCAACTCAGCAAATTATGGCAGGCCTTGTAAGCTATAAGCTTTTAAG
>JAHHSW010000138.1 GCA_020024985.1 Anaeroplasmataceae bacterium
TCCTATAATCTTCAGAAGAATGAAAGGGTTCAGGGAATAATTAAGAGCTTTAATGAGCTTCTTAAAAGAATTGGTGCTATAAGAAGGGAAGCCTTAAATACTATTTATTCCTATTTAGAGGAATTTGATAGCTATCCCAATGAGGATACCCTTGATAAAATATTTGATATGGAGCTTGAGCTAACCCCTGATGAGGAGCTATTAGTAAGAGATAGGCTAGATGTTTTAGAGCTTTATAATAGAAGCTCTGAGGAAGTTTTTAGTGAGGATTATAGAAGGGTCTATATAAAAAGAAGCCTATCTAAGCTTTATTTAAGCCTTGATAAGGAAATAAGATTAGAAATTAATGATATTGTTAGTAAGCTAAAGTCCTTAAGGGGAAGAGAGTTTACTAGCTATTTATATAAGCTAAGAGCTAATTCTCCATATGATAGAATTAACCATAAGGTAAGAATTAAAAATTCTAAGGGCCTACCATATAGATTTTGTTTCTGGTTTGGTAAGGACTTTAGTGATAGAGAATTTACTAAAAATGATATTTATATTTATCATTTTGTTATAGATCATGATAATGATATAAAGAAAATGAAGGAGCTAACTCCTAGTAAATATAAGGAAAATGATTTTATCATTTACCCTTATGATGTTTCTAATAGAGATTTTATTGTTAATTTACCAGAGCTTAAGGAAAACCAGCTAAGATTAAGTGAATTAAACAAGGGCCCTAGTGTTATATATGGCTGTGCAGGAAGTGGTAAAACCTTAGTTTCTGTAGATCAGTACTTCCAAATAGTAAGACCAATGCCTACATATAATGATAGTAATATTGCCTATATTACCTACCAGGATATTTTAAAGCGTACGGCTAGTGATTATATAAGAGCCTATGGGGTAAAGCCCTATACCTATACAATTAATGAATATTTTCTTCATGCCTTAAGAAGAAATGATGATATTAAGCTTAGTAATGAAAAAACCTTTATCGCTTGGTTTAATGATTATTATGTTTTAAATGGTCATTTATTTAATCGTAGAGGAGCCATTTCTAATATAATAAATAAGCCATCAGCTGATCAAATATGCTATACCTATTATAGAGGTGTATTTAAGGGCTCAAAGCTTTTATATGATAAGCTATCCTATAATAAGCCTCGTTACACTCTAGCTAGGAAGGAATTTTTAGAGGAGCTTAAGAAGGAGGAATTTTTAAGCAAGGAAGAAATTGATGATATCTATATGGTATGTGATACCTATTATCAATATACTATTAATAATAATATGTTTGATGATAATGATTTAGCTATAGATGTATTATTAGAGGGTAAGGGAAATAGCCTTAAAAGATGTGATAATATTATAGTTGATGAGGTTCAGGATCTTACAAGCCTTCAGCTTCATTCTTTGATATTAACGCTTGGAAGAGGAAGCACAAATATTTTCTTCTATGGGGATCCCCATCAAACAATAAACCCTACTATTTTTGATGATAGCATTCTAAGAACTGCCGTTAAGGATATATTAGGAAGCACTGTGGAGCTTGATGAGGGTAATGCATTAATGGGTATTCATAGAACCAATGAAAACCTTAAGCTTTATCTACTGTATCTACAGAGCCTAAGAATTAAATGGCTTGGAAGCTATATGGATAATTACGCTAAAATAGCTAATGTTAAAAATAATTTAATTGAGGCTGATGAGCTAGCTAAGGCGGAGGCTAAGGTTGATTCTTGTGATTTAAGGTGGGCATCCTTATTAACTAAGGAGGAGCTAAAGCCTATAGCCTTAAAAAGAGCAATAGAGTCATTAGCTAGTATAATTGTTCCTAATAGTAAGGAAAAGGATAGAATAGCCTTAAAATATAAAATTAGTAAGGAAAGAATATTTACAATTTATGAGGCTAAGGGTATGGAATGGGATAGAGTCATTCTATATAACCTAGTTAGTGACTCACTAGAATATTTTAAGCTTATGACTATGGGTAAGGCTAAAAAGAGTACTATTTGTAGAATGCTATTTAATAAATTCTATGTTGGCTGTACAAGAGCTAGAGAAACCTTTATTATAATAGAGGATAATTTAGCTGATGATATAAGGGATGCCTTATTTGATAATATAGTAAGAATAGATGAGGCTAGCCAAATAGATATTTACTTTGATGCAAGGGCAGGCTTTGAGGATTGGATTTATGAGGCTAAGAGATTCATTATTAATAATGAATTCAATAGAGCTGCCTATCCTTTATCAATGGCTAAGCTTACGGCAAGGACTAAGGAGGATTTAAGGCTAGTTAATAGGCTTATTAGAAGAAAGAAAAGCACAAGTGCTATGGATAGTGAGCTTAGGGGCTATGCCTGGGATTATTTTAATAATAAGGATTATAAGGAGGCTATGTTCTATTTTAAGCTTTTAAGAATGTGGGATTGCTATAATCTATGTAAGCTTATTTTAGATGAGGAAATTCAAGGTGAGGAATATTTAAGGAGCCTTCTTGATAGTGAGGTTTTTAAGGAAAATGAATGGTGCCATGTGCATTTAGCCAAGCAAAGGTATTTTTATGTAATCCTAGAAAAGCTATATGCTAGGTTAAAGGGGGAATAGTTATGGAAGATTTAGATAAGGAAGAAATAAGAAAGCTTTTAGATATTAACCATTTATTAACTCTTATTTTAAATAGATTTGATAAAATAGGTGATGAGAATGCTACGCTTCAGAAAAATATGGAATTAGCTAGTAATAAAATAGAGGATAATATAAGTGAGGTTAATTTAAATAGTAAAAGAATTAAGGATTTAGAAAAAACTACTAAGGAGCTAAGCCAAGCCTTTGAGGGTCTCAATTTAAAAATTGATAGGCTTAGTGATTCAATTGATCTACTTGTAAATGAGGTTAATAGATTGATTGATGGTAATGAGAAGAGGCTCGGTCATGAGAAATTAAATATTCCTCATTTTGATGCTTCTGATTTAACCCCTAGTAACACATTAAGTGATGTGGCAACAGGAGTAGTTAAGAAAAGAAAATAATAGTAAAATTTAGGGCCTGAAGGGGCCCTATTTTTAAAATAATATAGGAAATATAATAATATTTATATATATTTAATATATAGTATGCCAAAAAAATGGCTTAGAATGGGGCTTTTTTCGCGGGTGGTATTTAATAAGAAAAAAAAACTTAAAAAAAGTGAAAAAAAGATAAATTTGTGCTTGACATTAAAATTTTAAAATGCTATAATAAACGAGTCGCTTAACGAAA
>JAHHSW010000139.1 GCA_020024985.1 Anaeroplasmataceae bacterium
CACATATAAATGAGGGCTTTAGCTATATAGATTTATATTATGCCTATATGAATCCGCCTAAGGCTAAGGAGCTTGAGGCCTACAAAAGGCTTAGTGAAAAGCTTAAATAATTTTCTATTGTTCTTTTTCTTAAAAATGGTATAATAGCTTGAATTGTCTTTAGACTATCTATAGAGCTAGAGAAGTGATATAATTAATATGAGAAAAATTAAGGAGGCGTTATGATGGTTGGAATTATAGGTGCAGGTGCCCTAGGGCTTATGCTTAGTAATATATTTGAAAAAAATAATATTAAATATACCATTTTTAATAAGGGTAAGATAGGAAGAAAAATACTTGCCTCAGGGAATGGTCGCTGTAATATTTCTAATAGTATATATAGTGATAGTGCCTACCATAATAATAGGCTCGCCTCTAAAATAGTTGAAAGAAATCATAATGAGCTTATGAGCTTATTTAAGGAGCTAAAGATTTATACTAGGTCTGATAATGAGGGAAGAATGTATCCCCTTAGTGAAAGCAGCCTAAGCGTCTTAAATTTACTTTTAAGAAATATAAAGGGAAGCATTATTGATACAGAAATTACTAGTATTCAATTAAAGAATGGTAAATATTATTTAAATAATAGCTATGGACCATTTGATTATTTAGTTATAGCTACAGGAAGCCCTGCCTCATTTAGAAGGCCATACCCTAGCCTAGAATTTATAAATTCCTTAGGCCTTAGGCTTAATGAATTTAAACCATCACTAATTGGCTTTAAAACTAATTTAAAAATTAAAGAAATCAGTGGCTCTAGGGTAAAAGGAACTGTATCCTTATATATTAATGACAGTCTAATTCATAGTGAGGCTGGAGAGGTTATGTTTAAGGATAATGGAATAAGTGGTATTTGTGTTATGAATCTATCAAGCTATTATAATAGCTATAAGGGGAAAATTAATAAGGCCTATATTAAAATAGATTTATCTAAGGATAGCTATGATGATTATGAAAGCGTCCTACAGCCTAAGCTTTATAGCTATACTATCAAAAATAATATAGATATTCATAATATGATTATTAATATTACTGGTACCTATGATATGGAGCAGGCTCAGGTAGCTAGCGGTGGTATTGATTCAAGTGAGATAAATGATGATTTATCCTTAAAAAAATATAAAAATATTTATGCGGGTGGCGAAATATTAGATATAGATGCAATATGTGGAGGATATAATTTAATGCTAGCCTTCTCATCAGCAATAGTAATAGGAAGGAGCATTATAAATGAAATATCAAATAAATAATTTTAAAATTCAGCCAACTGAGGAGCATGCCTTAGAAAAGATTTTAAAAAGCAGATATAAGCTAAATGAATTTAGCTTTAAGATCATTCATAAATCAATTGATGCGAGAATGAAAAATAAGATTAATTTAATCTATAAGCTTATGGTTGAAACTAATGAGGAAATTAGTGGTAAGGACGTAGAGCTATATAAGGAGCCTAATTATGAGCTTTTATATCCAAAATGGAAGGATAAAAGACCAGTAGTTGTTGGCTTTGGTCCTGCTGGTATGTTTGCGGCTCTATATTTAGCTAGATGTGGAGCTAAGCCTATTATAGTTGAGCGTGGTGGCAAAATTGAGGATAGAAAAAAAGATGTAGAGGAATTTTTAAATAATAAGCATTTAAAGCCTAATTCAAATGTTCAGTTTGGTGAGGGTGGAGCTGGAGCCTTCTCTGATGGAAAGCTTACGACTAACCTTAAAAATCCTTTAATTGTCTTTATTCTTTATGAGCTACATAAGCATGGAGCACTAGAAAATATTATGTATGAGGCTAAGCCCCATATTGGAACTGACTATCTAGAGATAGTAGTTAAAAATATTAGGCTTGAGATAGAAAGCCTAGGTGGAAGCTTCTATTTTTATCATAAATTTATAAAGGCAGAAAGAGATGGAAGAGCTTTAAAGTGCTATATTGAGGGTGAAAATAATATAGCATTTGATACTAATCATATCTTACTAGGCCTTGGTCATAGTGCTAAGGATACAATAAGAGTCCTTTATAATGATATGCATATGGAAATGGAACAAAAGGCCTTTTCAATGGGTGTAAGAATTGAGCACCCAGCTAGCTTAATTAATGAAGCTCAATATGGAGAATTCCATGAGGTATTACCTCCAGCCTATTATAATTTAGCGGTTCATATGCCTAATGGCCGTGGTGTTTATACCTTCTGTATGTGCCCAGGTGGCTATGTTTTAGCCTCAGCTAGTGATGAAAATACGATTGTTGTTAATGGTATGAGTAATAATAAAAGAGATAATATTAATTCCAATAGTGCCATTTTAGTTGATGTTAGACCTAGTGATTATGATAAGGGTAATGTCCTAGATGGCCTTGACTATCAGGAAAAATATGAAAGGCTTGCCTTTAATATTGGTAGTGACTTTAGAGCTCCATCTAATTTAGTTAAGGAGTTTTTACATAATAGGGTTGCTAAAAAGGAAAGAAGTGTTAAAACAACCTACCCACATGGCTTAATTATGACAGATTTAAATAAATGCCTACCTAAGTTTGTTATAGAGGGAATTAAATGGGGTATTAATGGCTTTGATCATCGTCTTCATGGCTTTAATTATGATGATGCTATTTTAATTGGTATTGAAAGCAGATCCTCATCTCCAGTTAGAATTTTAAGAGATAAGGAAAGCTATGAGGCTATAAATAATAAGGGAATCTACCCTATGGGTGAGGGGGCAGGCTATGCCGGTGGAATCACCTCAGCGGCCCTAGATGGCTTAAGGGTAGCGATAAGCATTTCTGGAGGTACTAATAATGGAAAATAGTAAAAAATATAGAGAATTTAGAGAAACTATTAATAGATATAGCTATGCTAGTAATATTATTAGCTTTGATGAGGCAACAGTTTGTCCTAAGCTAGATAAGGAATATTCAATGGAATGTAGTGATTATTTCATGATGAAGGTTATTGAAATAGAAACCTCAGATGAATATTATAATTTATTAGCTGAGCTTATTAAAAGCCCTGAGGATTTAACTGAGATTGAGCTAATGACTGTTAAAAAGGAGTATAAGAATATTACTAAGGATAGGCTTATTCCTAATGAGCTTCGCTTTAGGCTAATGGATAGGGCAAGTAAAACAACCCTACTTTGGCAAAAGGCACGAGAAAGTATGGATTTTTCCTCATATGAGGAGAGCCTAGCTGACTTAATTTCCTTATATAAGGAGACTATTAAGC
>JAHHSW010000014.1 GCA_020024985.1 Anaeroplasmataceae bacterium
GTCTATAGCATTATTTTATTATGGGCCTTGATTTTTAAATTTAATAATACCGCTTCTATTTTAGAGCAGCAAGAAAATTATTTAAATTGGGATTTAGCTAAAAGATTTACAACGCCTTTAGCCTATCCATTATTTCAAAGCGAGCGCCCCTCTCGTACCATTCTTAATTTTTATGTGTTTATTCCACTAGGCTTATATTTGCCACTTCTTTTTAAAAATTTAACCTATTTAGGGACGCAATTATTTCATTCATAATCATACTAGCTCTTGAGCTATTCCAGCTTTTTACAGCGATTGGTACCTTTGAGCTTAGTGATATTCTTTTAAACCTATTAGGATTTTTCTAGGAGCTATGATTTTTAAAAGCCTAAGGCCTACAATTTCTAATCTCCAAATAAACATAATAAATTTAATAATTATTATATTAGCTATACCAATTGTAATCTATGCAATTACCAAAACTATTATTAGCTATGAGCTATATATCCCGTTTTTTAATGGTGAAGCATTTAAAAGCCTATAATCTACTAATATAGCAAAAGTAAAAGCTCCTATCACACATAATAGAGTAAATCTATTACTTGATAGAAGCTTTTATTACTTATATTAAATTTCTACTACTTATTTAATGCTTCCTCTACTGCAACAGCAACTGCAACAGATGCACCAACCATTGGGTTATTACCCATACCAATGAAGCCCATCATTTCAACATGAGCTGGAACAGATGAAGAACCAGCAAACTGGGCATCACTATGCATTCTACCCATTGTATCTGTAATACCATATGAAGCAGGACCTGCAGCCATATTATCTGGGTGAAGGGTTCTACCAGTACCACCACCAGATGCTACTGAGAAATACTTCTTACCCATTTGAACGCATTCCTTCTTATAGGTACCAGCGACTGGATGCTGGAAACGAGTTGGGTTAGTTGAGTTACCTGTAATAGAAACATCAACACCCTCCATATGCATGATTGCTACACCCTCACGAACATCATTACAGCCGTAGCAGCGTACATCTCCTCTTTCACCCTTGCTATATCTAATTTTATCAACAATGTTAACCTTGCCTGTTAGGAAATCAAAGTCAGTCCTAACATAGGTAAAGCCATTAATTCTTGAAATAACTAAAGCAGCATCCTTACCTAGACCATTTAAAATTACTCTAAGTGGAGTCTTACGAGCCTTATTAGCATTTCTTGCAATAACAATTGCTCCCTCAGCTGCAGCGAAGCTCTCGTGACCTGCTAAAAAGGCAAAGCACTTTGTATCCTCACTTAATAACATAGCAGCTAAATTACCATGACCAAGTCCAACCTTACGATCATCAGCAACACTTCCTGGTAAGCAGAAGGCCTGTAAGCCAATCCCTAGCTTTTCAGCAGCATCCTTAGCAGTCTTACAATTTTCCTTAATTGCAATAGTTGCACCCATTGTATAAGCCCAGCAGGCGTCCTCAAAGCAAATAGACTGAATACCCTTTACAATCTCATAAGGATCAAAGCCTAAGCTCTTACATAGCTCTCTTGCCTACTATAGGCTCTTAAGCCCATGCTGATTTAAAACCTCATTAATATAATCAATTCTTCTTTCATAGCTTTCAAATAGTGCCATAGATATACCTCCTTATTGATCACGAGGATCAATCTTCTTGACTGCCTCGTTAAATCTACCATAGGTACCTGATGCCTTTTCGATAGCCTCCATAGGATCTACCTTCTTCTTAATTAAATCCATCATTTTACCAGTATTAACGTACTTGTAGCCAATGATTTCATCATTTTCATCAAGGCCTATCTCAACAATATATTCTTCGGTTAAATTTAGATATCTAGGTCCCTTTTCTCTTGTAGAGTAAATTGTACCAACCTGGCTCATCTTACCCTTACCTAAATCCTCCATACCTGCTCCAATAGCAAGTCCACCATCTGAAAATGCACTTTGGCTTCTACCATAAACAATTTGTAAGAAAAGCTCACGCATTGCGGTATTAATAGCATCACAAACTAAATCTGTATTTAAGGCCTCTAAAAGGGGCTTACCTACAAGAATTTCTCCTGCCATTGCGGCACTATGTGTCATACCATTACAACCGATGGTTTCAACAAGTGCCTCCTCAATAATACCATTTTTAATATTTAGTGTTAGCTTACATGCTCCCTACTGTGGTGCACACCAGCCAATACCATGAGTAAGGCCTAAAATATCCTTAATTTCCTTTGTTCTTACCCGTTTTCATTCCTCAGGTATAGGTGCAGGTCCATGATTAGTACCACACTTTACCTTACACATTTCCTGAAGCTCCTTAGTGTATTGCATACCTTATACCTCCTCATACAATTATCCTATCTTTATTATACATCTGTTCCTAACCCGATAAACAGCTGTAAGCGTTAAACCCCTGAAATAACATTATTTAACATAATTTTTGCCATATTTTTTTACATTTTTCTTGCATATGCCCAAAATATAAAATAAAATATTAGCATAATAGCTTGTTTTTCCAAATAAATAGCTATTCACATGGGAGGTGAGAGGCTTTGGAAAATAAAAAAAGAAAGAGAAAAAGCTCTATTTTATACTTATTTTTGGTCTCATTTACCTTTATAATAGTAGCTATTTGTCTTATACTAACTAACATATTAGTAAAAAACACTAACCCAAATATTACTCTAATTAAGACTATAGATGTAATTTTAGCCTTTTCATTCCTTATAATTGCGTTCATAATTCTTAAATCAATCTATAAGGATTTAATCTATTATAAGATAGTAAGAAAAAGCAATCAAATAAAGAAAGCGGCTATTCATTTTATTTCTTCCTATGATAAGGATAAGCTTTTATGCTACCTAGATAATAGCTCAGTTAGAAAAGAAGGCTTCTATGTTATTACTGAGGAAGCAAGGCTTAGAGGAAGACTAAATTACTACATTTATTTATCAGATTCAACTGATTTAAGCCTAAAGGAAAAGGTTGATTTATTTAGAGCTACTTCTAAAAATGATGATAAAGCCGTATTAATTCTACTGCTTTCAGACTTTAAGCTAGATAATGACCTATTAGATAGAATCAATTCCTATGATAAATCCTATTATATGCAGGAATATTTAAGTAAGGCTAGAATGAATCAGATTCTTATGGTTGCTGATGAAATTACAATCCACGTGTAAAACACGTGTTTTTTTGGCTCCCCTGTAAGGGCCTAATACTTCACAAGCCCCTTAAGGGGCATGTGAAAAGACCGCCAACCGTGTCTTGACACCATGACCTACCCCTTAAAGGGGGCTTAATACTCCTTCTTTGTCAGACTATCCGTCTTCATATCTTCATCTTCTTGATGTCTTATGTACTCTTGAACCGTCTTGGTATTTAATCCTACTGTAGACACATAATATCCTTTTGCCCAAAATGTTCTATTTCCATATTTGTACTTCATATTTGTATATCGCTCAAATATCATCAAGCTGCTTTTTTCCTTTCAAATATCCCATGAAAGATGAAACTGCAAGCTTTGGTGGAATTGATACCAGCATATGTATATGATCTGGCATCGCATGCACTTCAATTATTTCAACAGCCTTATACTCACATAATTGTCTGAGTATTCTTCCTATATCGGCTCTTAGCTTACCATATATAGCTTTTCTTCTATATTTAGGTATAAATACTATATGGTACTTACAATTCCATTTAGTATGTGATAAACTAGAGTCGTCATTTGCTTTAGTAGCCATTTGACATTACCTCCATATATAGTTTTGACAGGTTGGTAGCCCATCATTATTATATCATGGGGGGGATTTTTGTTCATAGCTAAAAGCAATTCCATTCTCACATGCATAGCATGTGGTTTTTTGCAGTCTTCGACTAGCAAAATAAAAGCCTATACTACTATAGGCCTAAAGCTATTCTTTCTCTATCTAGCTATAAAAGAGGTTGTAATTTAATCGAGAAGATAAACAAAACACTTTCTAAATAATTCTAGAAAGTGTTTTGTTTTATTCTATTATTTCTTGCTCACTAAAACGCCTGGTCTCTTTTTTTATAAATCTTACATAGAAAATAAAACCAATAATTGTAGTGACTGTCTCAGTTATTGGGTATGTCCACCAGAAATACTCTAAGCCAAAGCGTGAGAATATATAAGCTAATGGTACAAATAGCACAATTGTTCTAAAGAAGGTTAATAATGAGCTCTTTACTGCTCTACCTACAGCCTGGAAAAATACGGGATATATTAATGATGTTACTAAAGGTATAAAGCTAACACCAATGAATCTAAAGCCATATACACCTATTTCAATAACATTTTCTTTATTAGAGAATACCTGGATCATTTGTCTTGGTACTAGCTCAAAGCAAAGCACACCAATAGTCATAAGCATAAAGCCATATATTAATGATACATTAAGAGTATCCTTACATCTTTTTAAATTACCTGCTGAATAATTGTAGCCAATTATTGGAACTATACAGGTTTGTAGAGCTCCTAGTGGAATAAAAAAGAATGTCTGCCACTTATAATAAATACCTAAGGCTGTAACTGCATCATCTGAAAAGCCCTTAAGTATTAGGTTTAAGCCTAATATATAAACTGTATAAGCACTTTGCATCAAAATATTTGGAATTCCTAATACATATATTCTTTTTATTTCCTTTGAATAGCACTTAAGCTCAGGGCTCCTCATAAAGCCCTTCCTCATTACAATTAAGGCTGCAACAACTTGTCCACATACAGTAGCTGTAGCCGCACCTGAAATACCCATCTTTGGTAATCCTATCATACCAAAGATTAAAATTGGATCTAATACAATATTTACAATCGCACCTGCAATTTGAGCAAACATTGGAGTTTTCATATCTCCTCTTGCTTGTAATACCTTAGTCCAAATACTTTCTAAAAATAAACCAAATGAAAATACCGTAGTAATTCTACCATATTTAATTACATCCATTATAACTGCCTCATCCTGTGATGACATTCTAGCAAATAATGGCATTGTAAAGAAAGCAATAACACTAAATACAACATACATAAATACCGCAATAGGCGTACCTACACCAGCTGTTTTATTTGTAGCCTCCTCATCATGTACACCTAAGCTATAGCTCATTGAGGTATTAATACCTACTCCTGTACCAACAGCTAAGGCAATCATTAAAAGCTGAATCGGATAGATAATAGATAGGGCTGTTAGGCCACTTCCACTATATTTACCAACAAAGAAGCTGTCAATTATGTTATAAAGCGCCTGAATTAGCTGTGCTAGCATTACTGGAGGTGCTATCTTAAAAATTATTTTATTAATTTTTTCTGTCCCAAAATAACTATTTTCCATTCTATTACCCTCGTCAATAAAAATAAAAATACAAAAGAAATCGCTATATTATCTAAAATTGTTGCTTTTTCTTAAAAGTTTTTTAACAGAACCACTTTGAAATAACCATGATGATAACCAACACACACGGTGTAGGTATTAAATATATCCAAGGCTATCTTGATTTTCTAACCATAAGAAAGAAAATGAATTATTCTTATGAGAGAGAGCTGATCAAGCAGCTGCTGTATATAATATAATTAAAGACATCAGATCTTGGATAAGTCAAGAATTATCAAATCAGAAATTACCTATATCTCTTAAAGAAGCTTATTGTGAGTATAGATATGGAATATTTAGTTAAATTTAAACAAAAACAACATTTATGATTAATTTAGCAAAAGAAATTATAATTTCATCCTACTTTATTGTCAATAATAAAGTAGGATAAAAAAGAAAAAGTAGATAATAAAATTTAATATTACCTACTTATAAAATATTTATTTAAAACCTTTTTAGAAACTATAACCTCAAGAGCATCCTTTATTGCATCAACCTGGATTCTAGGCTGATCATTTAAAAGCTCTCCATCAGTATTATAATTTATATTCTCATTTGACTCTATCACTATGCTTCTAGCATTAATAAACTCTACATTTTTGGATTTAAACTCTCCTAATAATAAGGCTCTTGCAAAAAGTAAGACAGTCATAAATCTACCCCTTTTATGGATAAGCATTAGCTGTAGAGTATTATCATTTAAATATATCTTTTCCTTTCTCCTAAGCCTAAAGCCTGCTAAATAGCGAGAATTTGTCGCAAGTAAAATAGATAAGCTATAGTCAATTGGAATTGCCCCATCAATACTCATTTTAATATTAAGGCTATGCTTCTTATTCATTTGCTTTAAAACATTTAGGTAATAGGAAAGCTTACCTAATGCAACCTTACTTTTATGTGTAGTTTGATAGCTTATTTCAGTTAATGAGCCTGCCGCTAGGCCATAGTCAAAATAAGTATCATTTATTTTAGAAATATCAATATTAGAGCAATAACCACTTTCTATTATTTTTAGACATTTCTTTATACTTTTGCTATAACCTAAGCTTTTAGCAAAATCATTACAGGTACCCATAGGAATTATAGCTAGCCTAGGCCTTTTAATAAGCCCCATAATACCATTAATTGCCTCATGAACAGTTCCATCTCCACCACAAGCAACTACCAAATCAAAATCCATACCCTTTTTAATAATATATGAGGTAATAGCCTTAGGTCCAAAGGACTGAAACAGCTTTATTTCATATAGCCTTGATAATCCTTCAATAACAACACTTATCTTATTTTTAAGCTCACTTCTACCTGAAAAAGCATTATAAACAATTAATGCCTTCAAAATCACACCTCCTAGTCGTTTAGGAAGTCATTTAGCTTTCTAAGCTGAGGCTTTTTACCGATTACGGCAACTACATAGCCTGGCTTTAAAATATCTGTTCCCTTTGGAATAAAGAAAACACCATCATCATCAATAACACCAACGATATTTACATCAAACTTATTTCTAAGAGATAAATCCTCAAGGCTTCTTGGCTTAAAGCTAGGACCAACAGCTAGCTTAACAATGGCAAAGTCAGCACTCATTGGATAATAATCTAGAATTGAATCACTAATAATCTCATTGGCTAGAGAAATAGCACTTTCCTCCTCAGGAAGAATTACATCAGTAGCACCAATTAGCTTTAGTACCTCCTTATGGCTTGGCTCATCAACTCTTACAGTGATTTTTTTAACACCAAGCTTCTTTAGATTTACTACAGATAATATAGAGCTTTGAAGGTTATTACCAATAGCAACAACCGCATGATCAATTGATCCTGCACCTAAGCTTTTTAAAACGTCATATTTAGAAGCATCTGCTATAACAGCCTGATGAACACTTTTAGCCACCTCTGTTACGCTCTCCTCATTTATATCAACGGCAAGAACATCACAGTTCATTTGCTCTAGAGTAGTTGCTACATTAGCACCAAATCTACCTAATCCAATTACAATGAAACTTTTTCTCATCCAATCATCACACTCTCTTCTACAAATTGAATTTCCTCATTCTTATCAGCTAACCAGTTCTTATTAAGTACACCAATTACAGTTAATGGTCCTAATCTTCCTAGTAGCATAACTATAGAAACTATCACACGATTAACATCATTTAGGCTTGTAGTTATTCCCATAGACAAGCCGGTTGTTGAAAAGGCACTTGTTATTTCAAAGAATGCCTTTGAAATTTCTAGCTCCGGCTGAATAGCCGCAACTAAAAAGGAATTAAAGAACACAATGCCCATCGCTATAACAAATAAAATAAACGCTCTAAATATTTGTCCAGCTGGTAATCTTCTTTTAAATGATCTAGCCTTTCTTCCGGTTGCAAAATAGCAAATAGAAATTACTATTACTGCAAAGGTCGTAGTTTTAATACCTCCACCTGTTGAGCAAGGTGAGGCACCAATAAACATTAAGCTTGTTATTACCATAAAGGCCGCTGGCTGATTAGCTAGGTTAGCCATATTATAGGTAGCAAACCCTGCTGTACGACTAGTTATAGAGGTAAAGAAGCTTTCCATCCAGCCCATATTTGAGGTTATCTTTACTAATAAAGCTCCACCCACTATTAAAATAGCCGTTGCGATAACAGTTATTTTAGTATGTAAGCTAAGCTTTTTAATACTTTTACAAGTAAGGATTTCATCAATTACTACAAAGCCTAATCCACCGAAGACAATCATTAGCATAGTTGAAACATTAATTAGTACCATACTTAAATCAGATACTACTCCAGCGTTGGCTGCGAAATCCTCCATGCTTTTAGGACCAAAAATATCAAAGCCGGCATTATTAAAGGCTGCCGCTGAGTGATATATTGAGATTCCTAAGGCTTTAATTACATTATTAGGGTCATTAGGCATCATTACAGTTCTATATTCATAAATTGGATACCAATTTATAAGAGTTCCTATAAGCTGTACTGTAAAGGATATTAGCATTATCTTCTTTACAAGCCTTAATAGTCCACTTGCCGTATTTTGATTAAGAGCCTCCTTTAATAAAAGCCTATTACCAACTCCTATTTTCGCTCCTAAAATTGTAAAGAAAAATACTGCAATTGTTATTATAGATAATCCACCTATTTGCATAAGAATTATCATTACTATCTTACCAAATACCGTCATGTCTAGAGCTACTCCATTAGGCATAACCGATAAGCCAGTAACACAAACACATGAGGTTGACATAAAGAATGCATCAACAAAGCCAAAGCTTTCACCACTCTTTGATGCCACTGGTAGCATTAATAGAAATGTTCCTGCTAGAATTACCCCTACGAAGGTTAATATTATATATATGTAGGGATGTAGCTTTCTCTTTTTCATTCCCATTCCTCCTCGTATACATAATTATACTATAGTTAGACCTTTAATTCTAGTATCTAGGTCATACAAAAATATTACAAAATGATTCCGCCATTCAAATAAAAAATGGTGAAATTAATCACCATCTTATATGATTATATCCTTTGAAATAGCTATAGCCAATGAGCCTGGCCCAATATGGCAAGATACTGAAAGTGAAAGTGGCTGATAAATAATCTCCTGATTTGGATATTCCTGCTTTATCATCTCACTAAAAGCTCTTGCTTCGCTAGCATCAGTGCCCGTATAAGCCACTGCAATATTAACATTATCTGTTCTTCCATCTAAATCCTTTAAATAGCCATTAATAAGCTTATTTACTGAATCAAGCATAATTCTTTTAGCATTTTCAACGGTTCTATTCTTCATCTTATACTTATCAAGCTTATCGCCCTTAATCATAAGTATAGGCTTTATCCTAAGTAATCCACCTAATGCTGCGGCGGCTGGAGTGATTCTTCCACCCTTTTTTAAATATTCTAGGGTATCTACCATAATAAATATATCTGAATTCATAGAATTCTTAATTAAGATATCATGGATTTCCTTTCCACTATAGCCCTTTTCCACTAATTTCATGGCATCTAATACTGCTTGGCGCTGAGTAACAGAGATTCTCTTATTATCAACAACAAATACCTTACCAGCATAATCTCTAGCTGCGGAATTTAAAGCTGATTCACAGCTTTTAGATAAGCCACTAGACATTGGAATATAAACAACTTCATCATATTCCTCTAATAGCTCATCCCAGATTGAATTAAGATAAGCCACCGCTGGCTGAGAGGTTGATACATTTCCACCTGCTATAAGCTTCTCATAAAATGAATCCTGATTTAAATTTATATCCTCTAAATATTCCTCACCATCAATTGTAAATGGCATAGGTAATACTCTTATTCCTAATTTTTTTCCCTCATTTTGGGTAATTCCACTATTACTATCCGTCATTAATGCTATTTTCTTCATAAGCTTAACCTCTTATTTCTCAAAAGTTCATATTGAATTATACCAAAGCCTAAGCTTGTTTGTCAAACTATAGCTCCTTAAATTCAGCATCAATTACATTATCACTTTTATTTTCACTAGTATCACTAGCACTATTAGCTCCATCATCAAATGGATTATCATTTCTATGCTTATAATTATCAATAAGCTCAATCACTAAATTCACTATACCTAATATAGCTAAAAGGGCTCCAATAACAATTAAAGCAATCCTTAAAACCGCACCTGCTACATTAAAGAACATAAGAATAGCCACAACAAATAACGGTAGCTGACGCTTTAGCTCTAATAGCTTATTTGGCGCTAATAAAATTCTAATTAATGGTATAACAACCAAGAACACTCCACAAACAATACTAATTACTGCTGAATGCTCAAAAATAAACATTGCACCTATAACTATAGATAAAATTGAAAATACCAAATCAACTACATACTTATTATCAAGCTTTAAACGCTGAATTGCAATTATTAAGGGAATAATATTAGCAACAATAATACCTACACCAATTATTGTAAATACAATTTCAACCATTGCGTCAAACGCAAAGGCTGATAATAATGAAATTAGCAATCCAAAAATAATGCTAATTACTGAGGTAACTATTCCGCTACTGCGCATACCTCTATTTTCTTCATATAAATAAATCATAACCTTTCCTCCAATGCTTTACTTAATCTAATTCTTTGTCTTTCGGCTACTAAATCCGAATTAAATAGTTTTAAATACTCTTCTTTTGTAAGCCAATGATACTCCTCAGTCTCCCCCTTTTCAAGAATAACACTATCAAGCTCACAGTCACACTCAGCATAAAACTCAAAGAAAACAACACTACCTATAGTAGTCTTATATAAAAAGTTAAGCCTACTATCATCAATTTTTATGCCAGTTTCCTCATAAACCTCTCTAATAGCACTTACCCCTTCATCCTCGTTAAAGGAAATTGCTCCACCTGTTGTTTCATATTTAGAGGGGTGGCTTTCCTTGTTTCTATCTCTTTTGGTAACTAAATATCTATCATATTTAGTATTTTTAATTATTATATCAACAACACCTCTATAATACCCACTAGGTATCCTAGCTCCTCTATAAATCCATTTATTGGCCCTATTTAGCTCACTATCATATAAGGCCACATGCTCTAGGCTATTTAAATAATCCTTACGATAGCTTATCCACATTTCTGAGCTTTCTACTGTATTAAAGCGTGTCTTATACTCAAAATAATTTAAAAAGCTAAAGCCTCTTTTCTCAAGAACCCTTTTGCTTCTAGTATTTGAAATATAAAAGCTTGCTTTAATATAATCAAGCTCAAGCTCTAAATATGCATACCTAATAATTTCTCTTAAAGCCTCACTCATATATCCCATATGCCAATAAGCTTTTCCTATTACATAGCCCAACATAGCTCCATTTAATAGCTCATTGGCTTCGTTATTAAAGATATCACTATCTAAGGAAATAGAGCCTATAACCTTATTTGTAGCCTTTAAAACCAAGGCTAAGACATTGCCTCCCTTAATGAACATATCTAAGACAGTCTTAGATTCCTCAAGGCTTTCATGATGCTTCCAGCCACAAAGCTCTCCTACACCAGGGGCTTTAGCATATTCATGAAAATCAGCTAAATCAGTATCCTTAAAAGCTCTTAAAATTAATCTATTAGTTTCTAAAGATAAATTAGATAAATC
>JAHHSW010000140.1 GCA_020024985.1 Anaeroplasmataceae bacterium
ACTCCATAATTTCCAATATGGGATTATGTCATAATGTTAAAGGAGATGGTTCTATGTTAAAATTACTTAAAAGATTAGCATATATGTTCGTTTATTGTGACGAAGATATTTCAGATTTAAATAACTAATATATAAAGATATGAATAAAATGAAGTATCATTCTATATAATATTGAATTATTAAAGAGCACCTTAGGATTTATTTCTAAGGTGTTATTCATTATGTGAAAATATGTAACGCTATCAATGTTGACAAAGGTAAGGCTTTGCAATAAAATTATAATGTTTATTTTAAGGCCATAAAAATTATTATTTATGGTAATAGGTAAAAAATGTTAGGGGTTGATATATTGAAGAAAAATTTATTATCGAAAGCTATACTTTTTCTGTTCGCTTTTGTCCTACTATTTACAGCTGAATGTGTTATGAATGGTATTATATATAAAACCTTCTTTGTTAAGTATCCAATGCTTGAGCTATCAGGAATCGTTATGGCCCTAGCACCATTATTTATATTTAAGAAGCAAAGAAACGCTAATATATATACATCTATAATATATGTACTTTTAAATACAATTATGCTTGTTAATTTATTACTAGATTTTAACTCTGGTGATATTTTCTCACTAAAATACATATTTTTAGCAGGAGAAGCAGCTAAGGTATTTAGCTTACAATTTATTCATTTTGGCTATGTAGCTATTTATATAGCATACTTAGCTTTATACTTTGTTGGATTAAGGGTTATAAATAACCTAGTCCTTAAAAATCATGAATATAATTATTCATATCATCAGCTTGGATACTCTATATTCTTTATTTTAATTATTGCCTCAACATTTATGAAGCTACCTTCTTTATCAAGTATAGAGAATGATACAATGAACAAAATAATTTATAAGAATAAGAGTGCTAAGGAAATTATTAATTATTCAACAAATTATTTAAAGAAGAGCTCATTAAAAAATTATGGCTTAATTACCTATAATCTAGCAGAAATAGATAATTTAGTAGAGTTTAATTCTACTAGTAAGACAGCTAAGCTAGATAAGTTCTTTGATAGTGGTGTAGAATTAAAGAAAAATGATTTTACTGGATCATTAGAGGGAATGAATGTTTTAACTATTATGGTTGAAACAGGTGTTTTACATGAGGATGATTCAAAGGGCCTTAAGGATAGTATGTCTGCCTTTGTAACAGAGGAGTTTACTCCTAATTTATATAAGCTATTTAATAATGGTGTTATGTTTAATAACAATCATAGTAAAAATAAAACTAATATATCTGAGCTGATTGGTATTTTAGGAAGCACTAGTGAGGGTGCTAAAAGCCAAGGCTATGTCGCACCATATGCCTTACCTGAGGTTTTAAAAAATTTAGGCTATAATACCTCATTCTTCCACGATAATAGAAGTTCATTTTATAATCGTAATGTAATTATTCCATCACTAGGATTTGAAAATAGCTATTTCATAGATGATATTAATCCAGAGGATGCATTCCTTGTGTTTGATGGTAATTATCCACTAGATAGTAAGTTTGTAGAAAAGGCCGTTGATTATATGGTACCAAAAGGACCAGAGCCATTCTACACCTTCTGGACAACTCTATCTACTCATGGACCATATAATACAGGAAAGACTAATATGAAATATTTCCAGGATATGGGCTATTATTCAAAGATATTAGCTGCTGAAGAGAATGGTAGTTGGATTAACCCAGTATCATACATGGATGATTGTGAGGAGAAAACTGAAATATTAAATCAGGTTAGAAACTATCAGGCAGAAATGATGGATTTAGATAGAGGTATAGGTATTATCCTTGATAGATTAGAGGAAACTGGTAAGCTTGATGATACCTTAATCGTAATTTATGGCGACCATGAAATGTATTATAGAAGTAATGGATATTCACCAATTAAGAATTATATTTATAATAATGATGAGGTTTCATACTCACCACAATATGAAACTATGATGCTATTTAGTAATCCAAAGCTTAATAAGCTATTTGAAGAGGAGTATGGAAGTAGGTCTGTTAAGGAGTTTACATCTCCATATATGATTGTTCCAACTATATTAGAACTTTTAGGAATAGATTATAATACTAATCATTATTTTGGTAGATCCTTCTTCCAAATTGATTCTGAGCTAGATAATATTTTCTATTCACATGAGCTAAAGGTTTTATTTACTGATAAGGTCTATGCTTATGAGCTACCTGCCTTGGAATATGTTGAGGATGGTACTAATAATGCTTATCTAGAGCATTTCCTAGCCCAGGCGTTAGTAAGCCTTGATAGGGTAGAAATGTTTAATGATATGTATAGGCTTGATTATTTTAAAGATAAGCTAGAGGGCAAGTAATTGCCCTCTTTATTATAAGTAAGGGGTGTTTTTTATGCTAAGAGAGGATATTGATGAATTTTTAAAGGAAATACCAAAGGGTGTTAAGGTAGTTGCGGCAACTAAATATGTTGGTCCAAATGAGATGATTGAATTATTTCAGCATGGTGTTTCTGATTTTGGGGAAAATAGGGTAGATGCTTTTTTGATGAAGCATGAGGCTTTAAGGGATTATCCTATTAGGTGGCATTTTATAGGCCATTTACAAAGAAATAAATGTAAGCTGGTAATTAATAAAATTGATTGCCTTCATTCCTTGGATTCACTAGAGCTTGCTAAAATGATTGATAGGGAGAGAACTACTCCATTACCTTGCTTTATTGAGGTAAGTGTAAATATGGAGGAAAGTAAAAATGGTGTACCCTTCAAGGAGCTTAATAGCTTTATGGAGGAGGTATTAAAATTTAAAAATATTAAGGTTATTGGCTTTATGATGATGGCCATTAAAAATTCAGATGATGGGGATAATTTAAAGCAGTTTAAGGCTTTAGCTTATTTAAGAAATAGAGTTGAGAAGGACTTTAATATTAAGCTTCCTTATTTATCAATGGGAATGAGTGATGATTATAAAAGTGCAATTAAGGCTGGAAGCACTCATGTTAGATTGGGTAGAATCTTATGGAAGCAATAGAGCAGTTTAGAAAAAGAGTAGCATCCTTAATTGAAAAGGCCTATGATGGGAATGTGTCCTTATTAGGCTTTTTAGATGAGGCCATGCAGGGAATATTATTAGATGAATGCAGGTATCATTCTATGATTGAGGCTCATGGAGCTGGAGGAATTATAGATGCAGATAGGAAAAGATTTATTATAGCTCCAGAGGGCTATGATAAGCT
>JAHHSW010000141.1 GCA_020024985.1 Anaeroplasmataceae bacterium
AAAATATAAGCTAAGCTTCACAGTTTCTGAGCATGCTCATCACTTAACAATTACTCCTATTAGTGATACTAAATATTATTTCATTTCTAATCTTAATAATTATGAAATAAGTGAGGATTATAGGATGGAAATGGGTGATGGTGAATATTATTTTGATATAGAAGCAACTAGCTATGTAAGCTTTTATATTGGTAATGAGGATGAAAGCTATAAAAACGGCCTAGTAGAATATATTCTTGAGGGTATGAAGAGCTATAGAGTTCATTTTAAGCCAGTGGATAAGAGTGTTACGATTGAGGAATTAAGCTATTATATTTTAAATGAGGAGAATAATTATCAAATCGATGAAAATTATAAGCTTGAAAGAAATTTAGATGTAACTAGCTATTTAGAGTATAGATATTTAGTTGATGTAAAAAGGCCATATCAATTTTTGATTGGAAGTAAGTATACTACCTTTGATAATAATGGTGGAAGCTTTATTATTGATAAGGATGGAAAATATAATATTTTATTCTCAAATAATCATTTATACAATGGAAGTAAGGTAAGCTATGCTCCTACTAAGCGTCCAAGCAATAAGTATTATGTAGTAGGTACATTTAATGATTATGAGCTTAATGATGAATATTTAATGAGGTATAATGCTGAAAGCTTAGATTATAATGAGTTTACTATTGATTTAACCCTAGCTAAGGGTGATAGCTTCTATATTAAAAATGATGATATAAGCTATTACGCACCAGATGGTAAGGAGATTGTAGCTCCTTATAATGGTGACTATAGAATCTATTTTTCTAAGGATTATGATTATGGAAATGGCTATCATATTAGCTATAAGCTAATTCATAATCCAGAAGCAGAGCCAAGAACCGTAATAATAGAAACTAAGGAAGATTTAGCTAAGCTTATCAATGAATGTAATTCAGATAGCTATTCTAATAATTTAGTTGTAGAGCTTCGTTCAGATTTAAATATGGAGGGGGCAGTAATTAAGCCAATAGCTATATTTAGTGGTATATTTAATGCGAACTTCCATAGAATTTATAATTTTAGGCTTGATAATAGTAATTTAGGAAGCGAATTTGGCTTCATTAATATCTTACTTGAGGGAGCTGAGGTTAATAATTTAATTTTAGAGTACGGCCTAGAGCTAAAGGATAAGGATATAGCCTTAGGTGGTATTGTAGGTAGAAATTATGGTACTATTCGTAATTCTAGCTATAGTGGTAGATTAAGCGGTAAGGGAATTACTGGTGGTATTGTAGGTGTAAATGAGGAAAATGCCCTAGTTTATGGCTCTAGTAGTAATGGTGAGGTTATTTCAAGAGCCTTTGTTGGTGGTATTGTAGGTCTTAATAATAGTGAAATTAAGGAGTGCATTAATAATGCTAAGATTAACAACACCTCATTTTCATCAGCTGATGAGGGTAAGGTAAGTAATATTGGTGGTATTACAGGCTATAATAGTGGTAGTGTTTTAAAGAGTAAAAATAATGCTACTATAGGCTATAATAAGGTAAAGCTTGGTATCTTTATTGGTGGTATAGCTGGTACCTCAGTTGGTACTATAAGCGAATGCCATAATGCAGGAGATGTTTATGGTAAGAGCTATATAGGTGGTATTTGTGGATATTTCTCAGAAATAAATTCTAATAATGGAAATAAGCTATATGAGGATATCATAAAGGAAATTGAAGGTATACTAAATGGTAATAAGGAGGATACAACCTATAAGGGAAATAAGATAGAGGGTAAAATCCTTTATTCCTATAATAGCGGTACTATTAATGGTAATGATAGAATAGGTGGTATTACAGGTCTTCAGGCTAATGAGGCTCTTAATAAGGAATTTAAGCTAGAGGTTAATTATAATATCGGTAATATAAATGCTTCAGGTAGCTATGCAGGTGGTATAGCTGGTGAAAGCTTAAAGGCAGATATTGTTAACTGCTTCAATACTGGTGTTATTACCGCTACTAATAGCTATGCAGGTGGTATAGCTGGTTCTAGCCTTGGTAATATTATTGCTTCATTTAATAATGCGAGCATTAAGGCTAAGGATCATGCAGGTGGTATAGCTGGATATGCGGTTGGTCTTAATAACTGCTACTCAATTTCCTTATTAGATGTAAAGGAGGGCTTTATTGGAGGCCTTGCTGGAGAGGTAAAGGAGATATCTGATAAGCTATTTGATAATTTCTATATTAGCAATGGCTTTAAGGCATTTAGTAATGTCGATTATGAAAATAAGGGCATGGAAACTAAAAGAGATGTTCTTGCCTCAAAGGGAATTTTAAATGTTGGCTTAAGCTTTAAGTATTATGAGGCTGGTGATAGTGAATTAAGCTATCCTAGGCTTAAGCTTATGAATAGCTATGATGGTTATTTAAAGGATGATTTTAAAAGAGACATTAAGGAGGCTACATCATATAGCTGCAATATAACCTTTATTGATGAAAATAATGATATTGTAAGAATTGATAGGGTTATCTATAATGAGGACTATGATTTATCTAGATTACCAGAGGTACCTAAGAAGGATGGATACCTAGTTAAATGGGATCCAAGCTTTACAGGAAAGGCAATTAAGGATGACGTTATAGTAAAGGCCGTTTATGATGAAATTATTACCTCAATAGCAAGCTCTAGTGGAAATAAGCCTACTGCGATTTTAGAGGGTGATTTCTTTAAGGATACAGTATTTGATATAGCTTTGACTAATAACAATTACTTAGGTAGTGATTCAACCTATAAAATGCTTAGTAGCTATAGTATATCTATTAAGGATGGCAGCAATAATATAAATAAGGATAATCTTATTATTAGTGTTAGAGCAAGCTCTAATAAGAATACAGCTATAGCTATTATTAAGGATGGAAGCTTAGTATTAGTTCCATACGAGGTAAATGGTGATTATTTAAGATTTGAGCTATCAGGAGCAACTGAATTTATGGTATTAGAGAAGGTGTACTTTAATATCAATAATGAAGCCTTTATTAGAACACTTAGCTATAGTGGAATTGCTTTAGCTGCAGTAGTTGTTATCGCAGCAGGAGCAGTAGTTGTTATAAATAGTAAGAAAAGAAAGAATATATAAGTGATTTAATGGATATTTTCCCCTTAATTAGGAGAATATCCATTTTTCTTTGTGTGCCAGGCATGGCACTAATCTTACTGGTGAAAGTCCAGTCACGAGTATT
>JAHHSW010000142.1 GCA_020024985.1 Anaeroplasmataceae bacterium
TAATAATTCTCTCTTTGTCTTATCGTAAGAATATAGGAATAATCCTGATAGTGGTTCATCAGAAAGGATTCTTAGAATACCATGACCTAGTAATTCACCAACTGATAAAACTGTAATCTTATCAATCTTCTTAGAATCATCAAGCTTAATAGTATTAGTGATAATCATTTCCTTTAGGCATGAATTTTGAATTCTTTCAATAGCTGGACCTGATAATACACCATGTGTACAAGCTGCATAAACCTCCTTAGCGCCTGCCTTCTTTAAAGCCTCAGCACCAATTGTTAGAGTACCAGCTGTATCAACCATATCATCAACAAGAATACAAGTCTTACCCTTAACATCACCAATGATGTTCATAACCTCTGCCTTATTTGGCTCAGGACGACGCTTATCAATGATTGCGATTGGAGATTCTAAAATCTTAGCGAATTCACGAGCACGTGAAGCTCCACCATGGTCTGGAGATACAACACAAATATCCTCAAGATTCTTATCTAATAGATAATTACATAAAATTGGAAGACCCATGAAATTATCAACTGGAATATTAAAGAAGCCTTGAATTTGAGCTGCATGGATATCCATACAAATAACTCTATCTGCACCTGCTACAGTTAATAAATCAGCAACTAGCTTAGCTGAAATTGGCTGACGGCTTCTAGACTTTCTATCCTGACGGCTATATCCATAGTATGGAATAACTAGATTGATAGTCTTAGCTGAAGCTCTCTTTAATGCATCACACATAATTAAAAGCTCCATTAAATGATCATTAACTGGATTTGATGTTGGTTGAATAACGAAAACATGATGCCCACGTACAGTCTCGTTAATCTGAACATTGATTTCTCCATCAGCAAAATGCATTACATCACAGCTAGATAGAGGGATACCAATTGATTGTGCAATCTCCTCAGCTAGCTCACGATTTGATGATAAACTAAATACCTTAACTTTCTTTCCTAATAAAATAGACATTAGAAAATTTCCTCCTATTATTAAAATTTCACAATCATTATAACACAAACTACACATTTTTAAAGAGTTAAATGCTTTTATTCTCATTAATGTAAAGAAAAGAGAGTTATTCATACGAATAGCTCTCAATATAAGTATTATTATTCATCAAAAATGTCAGTTGAGGTGTCGTTTTCATCGAAAAATTCCTTTAATGAGCTTGAATTAGAAAGCTCATCATACATTTTCATCATAGCACGATACTTCTCTAAAACTATAGTCTCTCTTGCCTTAGCCTCATCCATAATCTCATCAAAATTATCTAATAAATGATTACAAATTCGTCTATCTAGCCTTCCCTCACGAGCCTCCTCATCAATTACACTTTGAATTTGCTCTGATGAGAAGCTTTCCTTATAGCTTCTCTTACAATAAAGGGCACTAGTCATATCAGCTACAGCTATAATCTTATCACCTATGCTTAAATCAATGGCTCTTAAGCCACGAGGATAGCCACTACCATCTAGCCTCTCATGATGGTTAGAAGCAATTTCTACAATTTTATATGAGAAGCAATTACTTAAAATATCTCTAGTATATTCAACATGCCTTCTCATTTCCTTAGTCATCTCATCATCAAGCTTTCCTGGGTAGGATAGAATTTCTGCAGGAACTCTAATCTTACCAATATCATGAAGTAAGCCGGCTAGCCTAATTTCATCAACCATACCCTCTGGTAACCTTGAAAGCTTAGCAAGAGCTTCCGCTATTGCCTCTGTTGTTATTGTATGACCAATTGTTTCTGGATTATGGAACTCAAAGGCAAAGTTTGTTGTATCAATAAAGCTTAATAAATCCTCATCAGTATACTTAGTTTTTAAAATATAATTACTAGTTTCATAGATATATAATGAGCTTTGAGCATCTGATAGCCTTTCTAATATATCCTCCTCATCCCTTAAAAGCCTTAAGACCTTTTTAACCTGATCAGGATGGAAATAGCCTCTAGTATCCTTCTTAATTAAATCATTTATTTCCTCAAGGGTATACTCCTGATAAATATACATAACAACCTGATTAATTAGGGTAATTAAAAGACCATAAATATATTCATCATTATCTACATCTGGCATATATCTTGCCTTAAAGAATAATAATGGCTTTGCGCTATCACCAAGTGGTGAGCAATACCTCAAGAAGGTATATGATGAGGCAGCAGTAAGCGCATGATTACTCTTAGGTATAAAATTATTCTGATGATAAGCACCTATATTCTTTAGCATACATAAAAGAACTAGCTTGCTTCCAATATCATCGGGAATATTATACTTCTCACAATATCTTTTCATAATAAAGCCTGTACGTACACCGCTGTCTAAATATCCCTTATTAATTTCATTTAAAACCTTACGTAGATACTTTAATACTGTACTACTATTGTAATTATAGTGCTCCATCATAGCTAGCATCACTCCTCATTTAAGCTATACACTTAATTTATCATTCGCTACTACTATTTTACCCTCTAGCTCTAAAAATACAAGAGCATTGTCTAAAGCAGTAATAGCATTCTCAGTAAGTCTCTTAAAGCCTAATAGCTTACTTAAGCTCTTATAGCAATCCTTTTTATCAATTACCATTGCTTCCTTAGTTATAATTCTAATACCATCCATAAGCTCCTCAATAGGAATTTCATCAATGGCTCTATTAGAATTAATTCTTAAGCCTATCATTTCTGGCTTTCTTAGCCAGTAGGTATCATTATTAACGATAATATCAGTAGGTATATTCGCATCAACTAAATTTCTTACGAGCTTAGTAACACTTTTCTTTTCTAATACCTCACTAACCCTCTTATATAAATACTCTCTTTTAATAGGGGCCTCAGCCTCAATTAGACTGCTAATCATTTTATCAGCACCCTCATCAGCAAATATCTTTAATAGCTCACTAGAATCAGCCTTTTTATATTCTCTAAACTGATTTTCTAGGCTATCAAGCTCATCATTAACGCTTAAATAGCTTTCATGCTCTAGGGCTTTATTAGGCTTAGCCTCATTAGCCTCATTATTATCCCTTAAAAAGCTTAAAAGCCTTTCCTTTTCAATTTCCTTACTATTGAACCAGGCTGGTGCGTAGATTCTATAGTATTTAAAGCCCTGACGCTCTAATAGCATTTCTAATAGCCTACATCTATCAGTAGTATTAGTTTTAGTATCATACTCATTATCAACCATAATAG
>JAHHSW010000143.1 GCA_020024985.1 Anaeroplasmataceae bacterium
TGGAGGCTATGCAATGCTACCATTATTAGAGCGAGAGCTTTGTGAAAAAAGAGGCTGGGTAACTGAGGATGATCTATTAGATTATTACGCTATAGGTCAGTGTACACCAGGAGTTATTGCGGTTAATGTTTCAACCTTTATAGGCTATAAGCTTAAGGGAATACTCGGTGGAATAGTAGCAACGCTTGGCTTTATCTCACCTGCCTTTATAATTATATTTATTATTGCAGCTCTACTGAACCACTTTGCTGAATATGAAATAGTTCAGCATGCCTTTAGTGGAATTAGAGTTTGTGTATTTGTTTTAATTTTATCATCTATAATAAAGCTATCTAAAAAAAGTATAGTTGATATTATTACTGGTATTATTTGTGTATTAGTAGCCTTACTAGCTATATTTACCCCAATTCCTTTATTTGTCTATGTAATATTAGCTGGAGTAATTGGAATTATTATTCATTGGAGTAAGGAAAAAAGAATAGATAAGCCAGCTAGCAAGGAGGAGAGCTAATATGGTATTTTTACTATTATTTCTTGAATTCTTTGTTATAGGATTTTGTGCCTTTGGTGGAGGGCTTGCAAGTATCCCCTTTTTAGAGGATCTTTCTATTAGGTATCCAGAATGGTTTAGCCATAGTGATCTTGTTAATATGATTGCGATAAGTGAATCAACCCCAGGAGCTATAGGTATAAATATGTCTACCTATGTTGGCTTTCAGGCAGTTTTTAGAGAATATGATAGCTATTTTCTAGGCTTTTTAGGGGGAATGGTTTCAACCCTAGGCTTTGCTACCCCATCTATTATAGTAATTATTATAATTTCTCAGTTCCTTAATAAATTTAAGGAGAGTAAATATGTTAAATGGGCCTTTTACGGCCTTAGGGCGGCCTCAATTGGTTTAATTATAGCGGCAGCATATTCAGTATTAAAGGTAAGCATTATTAATGTAGAGGGCTTTATGGAGGCCTATAAGGGCATAAGCATTAATAACATGTGGACTGAAATATGGCCGAGAATAAGTGATTCATTAATAGCGCTATTTGATTTTAAGGCTTTAGCGTTAGCCCTATTATTAGGTATTTTAATTTTTAAATATAAAAAGCATCCAATACTATATATTTTATTAGCAGCAGTAATTGGAATTATTCTAAAAATGTAAGGAGTTTATATATGAGTGTATTAAAGTGTAGTGACGTATCATTTTCATTTGGTAATAGAACAATTTTAGAGAATGCATCATTTGTTATGCAAAAGGGGGAGCACATTGGCTTAATCGGCTTAAATGGTGAGGGTAAGTCTACTTTCATTAAGATGATTACTGGTGAGCTTACACCTGATGAGGGAAAGATTGAATGGTGTAAAAGAATTACTACTGGCTATTTAGATCAGTATACTAATCTAACAAAGGGTAAGACAATTAGAGAGGTTTTAAGAGAGGCCTTCAAGCATATGTATGATTTAGAGGCTGAAATGAATGAGCTTTATGAGAAAATGTGCGATTGTACAGAGGAGGAAATGAATCAGTATTTAGAGGATACTGGTGAGATTCAATCTGAGCTTGAGTCATCTGGCTTTTATTCCTTAGATAGTAAAATAGAGGAGGTAGCAAATGGTCTAGGCCTTGGAGATGTTGGCCTTGATAAGGATGTTACTAATCTATCTGGTGGACAAAGAAGTAAGGTTTTATTAACTAAGCTAATTCTAGCTCAGCCTACTATTTTAATTCTAGATGAGCCTACAAACTTCCTAGATGAGGCTCAAATTATTTGGCTTCAAAATTATCTACAAAATTATGAGAATGCTTTTTTACTTGTAAGCCATGATGTGCCATTTTTAAATAATGTAGTTAATGTTATTTACCATATGGAGGATGGTACCCTTACTCGTTATACAGGTAATTATGATCAGTACATGCAAATGTATGAGATTAAGAAGAGAAACCAAAATATAGCCTATGAAAAGCAACAAAAGGAAATCAAGGATTTACAGGAATTTATTGCTAAAAACAAGGCAAGGGTTGCGACAACTGATTTAGCTAAGTCTCGTCAAAGAAGATTAGATAAGATGGAAATCATTGATAAGGCTAAGGAGGTCATTAAGCCTAACTTTAAATTTAAGGAATGTGGAGCAAGCGGTAAGTTTGTCTTTGTAGCAAAGGATTTAGTTATAGGTTATGATTCTCCACTTTCATCAAAAATTAATTTTACAATTGAGCGTGGTCAAAAGATAGCTATAAAGGGTGCAAATGGTATTGGTAAGTCTACCCTTTTAAAGACTCTTTTAGGTGAGCTTAAGCCACTTGCTGGAGAGTGTGAAATGGATTATAATATACATTATGGATACTTTAAGCAGGAGGAGATATATTCTAAGAATACTGCCCATGAGGAGGTATGGAATATGTATCCTGCTATGACAAATGCTGAGGTTAGAGGTGCACTTGCTGCCTGTGGCTTAAATAAGGATAAGATTGAGTCATTAATGTGTGTCTTATCAGGTGGTGAGGCTGCTAAGGTAAGATTATGTAAAATAATGCTAAAGGAATGTAATACTCTAGTATTAGACGAGCCTACTAACCATTTAGATGTTTATGCAAAGGAAAGCCTTAAGGAGGCAATTAAGGCCTTTAAGGGAACAGTTGTACTAGTTTGTCATGAGCCTGAATTTTATTCTGATATAGTAACTGATATATTTGATGCAGAAAAGTGGACCACTAAGATCCTATAAGGAGGGAAATCTTATGAAAAAGGCTTTTAAGAACGTTAGCGTTGGGTATATACCTGATGCTGAGGTAGAAATTAATAAAAAGAAATATCTTATTCATGGAGTTATTGATGGTGAGGATATAGAGGTAGAAACAGAGGGAAGATACCCATCTCTTTCTAGGGTGCTAAAGCCTAGCCCTAACAGAATTACCAATGGCTGTCCATTCCAGGCTGAATGTGGTGGCTGCCAATTTCAGCATGTTAGCTATGAATATGAGGTGAAGCTTAAGGAGGAATTTATTAATGAGCTATTTAAGCCATTTAATGTAGGGCCTATTAGGCTTACGACTATGTATGATCCTCTTCATTATCGTAATAAGTGTCAAATGACCTACAAGCTAAGTAAGACTAAGAGGGTAGTATGTGGATTATATGAGGAATATTCACATAGGCTAGTTACTGTAAGTGACTGTATGCTTCAAAG
>JAHHSW010000144.1 GCA_020024985.1 Anaeroplasmataceae bacterium
GGATAGTGGTAAAACAAAGATGCTGGTATCAGATCTTTTAGGCTCTACAATTTTACCACAGCCTGCTAGTAGCAATGTTAAATTAGTAGCAGCTGCACCAGAGCTACCACAATTTGGTTCAAATCTTTATGATATAATTCTACAACAGCTTTTTGCAAAGAAAATTGAAATTTCTAATGTAAAGAAGAACAGCTTTGTTATCTCAATAAGCTTATCATTAAATGATTTACTTACTAAAAATGGTGGCTTTGGATTAATAGAGGATTTAATTTTCGCGGTTGATTTTGAATTTAATACTAAAACAGGTAGACTATTAAATGCTGGAGTATATATTAACGATACTATATTATTGATTGTAGCCTATGGTGGTGATGTAAATAATAATACAGTAGTAATAAATGATGATTCTTATGCTAAGCTTTCATGTAAGCTTGAGGTTAGCTACGAGAAGACTAGTGTTAAGAAGCTAAGTGATAAGGAAAAGGCTGAATATATTGAAGCTTAATAGTAGTGAGGTCCAAATTTTTATTTGGGCCTTTTAATATTTATTTAAAAAATAATTGAAATAATCACACATTTAAACTATAATTTTATATTAAAATATATTCATAAGCGTAAGCTTAAATTTATTATGAATGGGTAGTATAGGTGAATAATAATGTATGTAATTAAAAAGAATGATGAGGGTAAATGGATCATCATAAAGGAAGGCAATAAAAGAGCCACTAAGGTATTTGATACTAAGGAGGCAGCAATTTTATATGCTGAAGGAAAATATAAGGATAATTATAGGGTAGAGGATGAGCTAGCAGTAGTTAGACATGCCGCTAAAAAATGGCCAAAGGTATTTTGGACTATTATAGTATTAATAATTTTAGCAGTAGCTACCTTCTTTGTTTTAATATTTACAAAGGTGATTTCTAATCCATTTTTACCAAGCTATAGTGTTAAGCTAGAGCTTAGTGATGGAGAATATAATTTAACTGAGAAGGTAGAGGTAGTATTTAGATATAGCGATAATACTATAGAGACTGTATTAGTAGATAATAGCGGTAAGGCGACTATTAAAACTGATAAAAAGCCAGTTGAGGCTTATTTATTAAATGATGTAGCAAGCTATAGCTATAATCCTAATAGTAATTTATTTAAGGATAGTAAGAATCTTACTATTACTCTAAATAAGCTAAGCACTCCAATAAGCGGAGATGGTAAGGACAAGGCTTATTTAATTAATCCTGGTACTTATAGAGTAGTAGCTAATAATGGAGATAAGGTAAGCTATGAGGTTAAGCCTACGGCAGAGGGCTCATATGCAGTAGAAAGCCTTGCCTCTATCTATAAGGACATTAAGGTAGTAATGAATGTTTATGTTGTTAATAATGGTATCAAGGCTGAAGCCCCAATCATTGTTGCTGATGGTGGAGCTAAGGGTGAATTTACTAGCAATATTAAATATACACTAGAGGCTAATAAGGAATTTATTAGTAATAATAATTCTTGGATCTTAGAATTTAATATAGAGGCTAAGAATACTGATACTCCAGCCTCATTTGACTTTGTATTCCAATCAGCTGATATAGTTGAAAATATGGTTTATGATGACCTGCAATTCCATTTTATGGAGTTTGGTAATGCCGCTAATGGAGATGCAACCTACATTAAGGCTGGAGATAATGATATTTTAATTGATGCTGGTAGTAAGAGTGGTACAGTTAACTATCTAATTGATCATATTAATAAGTATTGTACTGATGGTAAGCTTGAGTATGTAATTACAACCCATGCTGATACAGACCATATTAGTGGTATGTATGGTACTAAGGAAAAGGGTACCTCAGCTAAGGGAAAGACTATTGATTATACTGGTATTTTATATTATTATGAGGTTGGTACTCTTATTGACTTTGCCTTAACCAATAAGGAGGGTGGAGACAATACAAACCTAGGTAAATATAAGGCAGCAGTTGACCATGCTGTTGATAATGGTGCTATTCATTATACAGTAGATAAGTGCTGGAATGAGGAAGGCGGCGCTAAGAGGCATTATAAGCTTAGTGATGTAAAGGACATCTCAATGGATATATTATATAATAAGCATTACTTTGAGAAGAGTAGTGATGAGAATGATTATTCAGTAGTAACAATGTTTAATTATAATGATTTACATTACTTATTTACAGGAGACCTTGAAATAAGTGGTGAGGAAAGCATGGCTTCATATTATGATGGTTCTACTAAGGAAAAGACCTTACCAGAGGTTGAGCTATTTAAGGCAGGACACCATGGCTCTCCAACCTCAAGTAATGATGTTTTACTTGATATAATCAAGCCAAAGATTTCAGTAGCTAGCTGTATTGCTGGTGCTAATGAGTATACTAATAATAATGAGAATGTTTTCCCATCTCAGGCATTTATTAATAGAATTGCTAAGCATACTGATAGGGTATATGTACCAACAATGATTGATTATAAGGAAAGTGCCGCTACTAAGGAAGAGGTATTTAAGCCACTTAATGGAACTATTATTGTTTCATCAAATGGTGTAGGTACTGCCTTATGGGCCTCAAATAATTTAACAAAGCTAAAGGATAGCGATTGGTTTAACGAGGAAATATATATGGTCGATGGAAAGGTATCTGATAGTAAGAAGGGTGATTACTATACAAAGGATACTCCAGGTGCTGTATTAGCTCCAAGAAGAGTTTGGCCAAGCTATGGAAAATAGAAAGGAAGAGTTTATGGAACATATTTTAGAAAAAATTAAGGAATTTGAAACAATTATTTTACATGGTCATATTAGACCAGATGGAGATTGTATTGGTAGCCAATATGGTCTATATCATTTAATTAAGGCAACCTGGCCAGAGAAGAAGGTTTATGTAACTGGTGAAACTAGTGAGTATGTAAGCTTTATTGGCGCTCCAAGCATTTTAGAGGATGAGAGCCTATTTGATGGTGCTCTATCTATTTGTGTAGACTGTGCTAATTCAGAAAGATTATCTGATAGACGCTTCACAAAGGCAGCCTATTCAATTAAGATTGATCATCATATTCCTGTTGAGGACTATGGTGACTATCAATATGTAGATACAACCGCACCAGCCTGTGCTCAAATCATTTGTGAGCTTTATATGAAATTCAAGGATGAGCTTAAGATGAATAAGGAGGCAGCTACTGC
>JAHHSW010000145.1 GCA_020024985.1 Anaeroplasmataceae bacterium
ATGTAAGGGTTTATAAGAACTTTGAAATCATTAAAAGATTATTTAAGTATGTTAAGCCAGTATTACCTCAATTCATATTTGCCTGTGTATTAACCTGTATAATGGTTTTAACAGAGCTATTCCCTGCCTTTATGCAAGGTAGGCTTGTTGGTATTTTAGGTCTTGATATTTCATCTACTGACCCACAGTATATAGAGGCCAATAGAAGATTATTAAATATTGCCCATGATGTTATGAATAATATGGGCTGGAATGAGGCTCAATTTAAGCTTTATTCCTCATTCTTCCTAGTTGGAGTTTTATTAGTAGTAGTATCACTTGCGGCAGTAATTAACTATATTTCTAGAATGCTATTACAAAAGAGTGGCCAAAGAATCGTAATGGATTTAAGACGTGATACCTTCAATCACATTGAGTATTTATCAATTGCTCAAATTAACGCAACCCCAGTTGGTAAGCTTGTAACTAGAGTTACTGGTGATATGAATGCTATTAATGATATGTATACTAATGTATTCGTTAACCTATTAAAATCAGTAGTAACAATAGTAGTGGTATTAGTGCTATTAGTATCTATAAGCCCAATATTAACCTTATATTTATTAATAATAGCTCCTATTTTAGGTGTCGTATCTGTTGTATTTAATAAGGTTTCTAGAAAACAATATAGAACAGTTAGAGGCTGCTTTAGTAATGTAAATGCCTTTTTATCTGAAAATTTATCTGGTATGAAGATTACTCAAATCTTTAACCAGGAAAATAAGAAGCTAGCTGAGTTTAAGGATAAGAATGGTAAGCTTAGAAAGAGTCAGCTAAATCAAATGCTAGTATTTGGTATTTTTAGACCATTTATTTATGTATTATATGTAGTAAGTGAAATAATTATTTTATATAAGGGCTTTACCCTAATTAAGGCCTATAAGCTAATTGTTTCTGATTATGTAACCTTCTATGGCTATATTTCAAGCCTATTTAACCCAATTCAGGCCTTAGCTGATCAATTTAATGAGCTACAGCTTGCCTTTGCATCAGCTGAAAGAGTCCTTGCGACTATTGATACACCAATAACTATTTTAGATAGTGAGGATGCTGTCGAGCTTGATGGCTTTGAGGGTAAGATTGAATTTGATCATGTATGGTTTGCCTATAATGAGGGTGAATGGATTTTAAAGGATGTAAGCTTTACAGTCCTACCTAAGCAAACTGCGGCCTTTGTTGGTGCTACAGGTGCTGGTAAAACTACTATTTTAGGCTTAATAGTTAGAAACTATGAAATCCAAAAGGGTGAAATTAGAATTGATGGAATTCCAGTAAATAAAATAAAAATTCAATCACTTCGTAAGAATATTGGTCAAATGCTTCAGGATGTATTCTTATTCAGTGGTAGTATAAGAAATAATATTACCCTAAGAGATCCTAAGTATAGTGATTCAGAAATTATTGATTCATGTAAATATGTAAATGCTGATAAGCTAATTAATAAGCTAGATGGTGGCTTAGATTACCAGGTTTTAGAGCGTGGTAGTAATTTCTCATCAGGAGAGCGTCAGCTATTATCCTTTGCAAGAACAATTATTAATAAGCCAAGCATAATGATTCTTGATGAGGCTACAGCTAATATTGATACAGAAACTGAACTGCTTATTCAGGATTCACTTGAAAAGATGAAAAATATTGGTACAATGCTAATTGTAGCCCACAGGCTTTCAACAATTCAGCATGCTGATAAGATTATAGTTCTTCATAAGGGTCAAATTATGGAGGAGGGTAATCACCAGGAGCTTTTAAAGAAGAAGGGATTATACTATAATCTATACGAAATTCAATATAAGGGACAAAATTAAAATGATGAAATTTATGGATATGATTAAAAAAGTATTAAAGGAAAACTTAATATCGGTAGTAATTATATCTATAATTATTCTTGCAGCTACAATAACACCTATATGCTATTTCAATATTCCAAGGCTAGTCTATACCTATGATGAGGAGCTTGATGGCTATTTAGTAGACTATGCCTTTGGAAATAAGGAGGAATATTATATTCCTGAGATGTATAAGGGAAAGCCTATAGTTGGTATAGGTGAAAGAGCCTTTTTTAGACATAGCAGGCTAAAGGGTCTTGAATTTCATAAAATAGAAAATATTTCTATAATTAAAAAGCTAGCCTTTAGCGAATGCCCAAGGCTTGAATATATTAATTTAGAATATGTAGACTATATTGAAAGAAATGCCTTTAGCTATAGCGAGAGCCTAAAAAATATTAAAATAGGTGCTAAGAAAATTGGAGCAAGTGCTTTTTACAAATGTAAATCTCTTGAAAACGTTATAATTTTAGATGGATGTGAAAGTATTGGCTCAATGGCATTTGCAGATACTAGTATTAGTGATATAATACTCCCTGGAAGTGTAAGCTATGTTTACAATAATTGCTTTATTTATTCAGATAAATTAAAACGAGTAGTTATAAAAAATAAAGAGCTACTAGCTAATGATTATATAAAATCACTTGGTGATGTAGTAGTATATGAGGAGTAGAATATGAATAAGCCATTATTAATTTTAATCGCTGGTGGTACAGCAAGTGGAAAAACCACTGTAGTAAAGAAAATTGAGCTTCATTTTGATAGCTCTGATGTTAGTGTTGTATGTATGGACAACTATTATAAGATGAGAAATGGTATGAGCCTTACTGATCGTAAGAAGGTAAACTATGATCATCCTGATGCCCTAGATATGGATTTACTAAAGAAGCAGCTAAGAGAATTATTAGCTGGTAGATCTATTGAATGCCCAGTTTATAACTTTAGTGAGCATAATAGAGAGCCAGAGAAGACAATTACTATTAATCCTACTAAGGTAATTATACTTGAGGGTATTTTATCCCTATATGATGAGGAAATTAGAAATATGGCTAATATCCTAATTTATGTTGAAAGTGAAGCTGATATTCGCTTTATACGTAGATTAAAAAGAGATATGGTATCAAGGGGTAGAACTATTGACGATGTAATTGATCAATATTTAACAACTGTTAAGCCTATGTATGATGCCTATGTAGCTCCAACTAAGAGGTTTGCAGATATTATTATTCCTAATGATACAAAGCATGATATGGCTATTGATATTTTATCTGCTAAAATTAATGATATTATAAATAACTAATATATGGGTAC
>JAHHSW010000146.1 GCA_020024985.1 Anaeroplasmataceae bacterium
GGAAAGAGGGAATACCTATAAGGCTTAATGGTAAAAACCTAAGTAAAAGAATGATTGTTGAAAAAATTATTGGAGGACATGGTAATGAGATTTAAAAAAGACGAGAGAATCCCTTTAGAAAATGGGGAAATGATTGTTTTAGCTGAGCTTGGAGAGGGAGGCCAAGGAGAGGTTTATATGGTTAGCTATAATAAAAATAGCTATGCCTTTAAGTATTATAAGGAAATAACCTCAGAGGATTTCAAAATTAATTTAGCGAATAATATTAATAGAGGAAGACCCTCTAAGGACTTCCTATGGCCATTAAAGCTTATTGAGCTTAGTGATAAGCATATTGGTTATTTAATGGAATTAAGGCCTAATGATTATGTATCATTTATTTCCTATTTAAATGGTAAGAATAGCTTTAAGGATTTAACTACTATGATTAGCTTTTGTATAGAGCTTTGTATTTCCTTTAAGAGCCTACATGAGATGGGCTTTAGCTACCAGGATTTAAATGATGGCTCATTCTTCTTTAAGCCAGAAACAGGGGATTTATTAATTTGTGATAATGATAATGTGACTGCGGATAAGAAGAATCTAGGTATACTTGGTAAGATGCGCTATATGGCACCAGAAATAGTAAGAGGGGATAAGCTTAAGGATGGTAGCATTCAAATGCCAGATATCCACTCTGATAGATTTTCATTAGCTATAATTTTATTTATGACGCTATGCCTTGCTAATCCCTTTGAGGGAGAAAGGCTTAAGAAATATGATGTTGTAGATGAAAAATGTGAGTATGAGATGTATGGAGCTGATCCAGTCTTTATTTATCATAAGACTAATAGCTCTAATAGGCCAATTAGAGGCTATCATACAAGTGTTTTAAAAAGGTGGCCATATTTACCTAGCTATATTAAGGAGGCCTTTCATAGAACCTTTGTTGATGGGCTTATAGATAGAGAAAATGAGCGTACCACTGAGCTTGAGTGGATTAAGCTTTTAACAATGTATCGTGATGAGCTTATTAGCTGTAGCTGTGGGCATGAGTTTATTTGGGGCTTTAAGGAAAATAAGCAAAATTTATTATGCCCATATTGTAATAAGCCAAGAAAAGAGGTAGCGGTGCTTACCATGAACAAAAGAAGGATAATCCTAGAGCCAGGTAAAAGGCTATATGCCTATCATGTGGATAAGTATTCCTCAAGCTATAATGAGGTATGTGGTGAGGTAATTCAAAATAAGAATAACCCAGCTATTTGGGGAATTAAAATGAATGTAGATGGTAAAATCCAGCTTAAGGATAGTAAGGGTAATGTTAAGGAAATTAATGGTAATGGGGTTATCCCAATTATCAAGGATTTAAAGCTTAGATTTGAAAATGATACGATAGGAGAGATTAAATAATGAGTGATAGATTAGGTGAAGGTATTGCAAGACAGGAATTAAATTTAATATTTGTTATTGATAATTCAGGCTCAATGTGTGGAGAGAAGCTCGGGGCTGTAAATAATGCTATAAGAGATGTTATGGCCATTATGCCTGATATTCAGGACGATACAAGTGATGCATTAATAAAGGTAAGTGCACTTAAGTTTTCAGATAATGCAACCTGGGTTTATGATGAGCCTAAGGAGATTAATGAATTTAAGTGGAAGGATTTACTTAGTGAGGGTGGTACTAATTTATCCTTAGCCTATGATGAGCTTAGTAAATTTTTATGTAAGAAGGCAAGTGGTGGAAAAATGCCTGATTTAGGTGGAGTTGCCCCTATTATTATTCTTATGACTGATGGTCTTCCTACCTCATATGACTGGGAGGAGCATTTAAATAAGCTAAAGAAGAAGGGCTGGTTTAAGGTGGCACTTAAATATGCCTTAGCTATTGAAATTGATAGTGATGAGGCTATGGATATTTTAACTAAGTTTACAGGAAACTCTGAAACAGTTTTAAAGGTTTATACCGCTGAGGCCTTAAGAAAGGTAATTAAGGTTATTGCAGTTACAGCCTCTAAGGTAAAAAGCTCTTCCTCATCAGCAAGCGCTCAGGGTGGAGCACAGGTAGCTAATGAGGAGGCAAAGCAGGAAATTAATAAGAGCCTTGAGGATATAGATGACGTTGAATGGTAGGTGATATAAATGCTAGATAGGATGGAGGTAATTGCTAAGCAAAGGCTTAACATAATATTATTAGTTGATGTTTCTAGTAGCATGAGAGGTAAAAGAATTGAGGAGGTAAATTCCGCTATAGCTGATATTATCTCATACCTTAAGGATTATGAAAAGGAGAATACTAACCTAGATTTTTATTTATCTATAATTAAGTTTGGAACAGAAATGAGCTATGGGCTAAAGGAAAGGGTAATGAGGGTTGATGATATAAGCTTTGAGCCTATTAAGGCAAAGGGCTATTCTAATCTTCATTTAGCCTATACTGAGCTAGCTAGCCTTTTAGAAAAGGAGAGCAAGGGTGGAATTATGCCAGATTTTGGTGGGGTAGCCCCAATCCTTGTTTTATTAACTGATGGGCATCCAACTAAATATCCTATAACCAAGGAGCTTGAATTATTAAAAGAGAAGGCTTGGTTTAGGATCTCACTTAGATATGGTATAGCTATTGAGCTTAATGATAAGAAAACCATAGGAGTTTTAAGAGACTTTGTTTTAGATAAGGGAGATGTTATCTCTTGCTATAACAGTAACCTTCTTAAGGAGATTATCAAGGTGATTGTTGTTACAGCATCAATGGTTAAATCCACTGGATCTAGCGTGCATAATGAAAAGAGGGTTTCTATAACTGAGGAGGCTCAGCTTAAAATTCAGGATGCCCTAATGGATATAGAGGAGTGTGAATGGTAGCATGATAAGATTTTTTAGCAAAACTAATATTGGATATTTACATATAAAGAATAAAAAGCCCTGCCAGGATTATAGCCTATCCTACCATGATGAGGAAAGAACTATAGTATGCGTTGCAGATGGGCATGGTGGAGATTTATATATAAGAAGCGATAGAGGCTCAAGATTTGCCTGTAACGCCCTATTAACGGCCTTTAGAAGCGTTGATGGAACTCATATGAAGGCAAGTGCTGAGGACTTATTAAGATATATAAAGCTTTATGCCCTAGCGGAATGGAATAGACAGGTTGAGGTAGATTTATCTAAAAATCATA
>JAHHSW010000147.1 GCA_020024985.1 Anaeroplasmataceae bacterium
GCCTTATAGTAGTATTTTTAGATTTAATATTTGTAGGAATATAGCTATATTCACTTATAAAAGAGCTTACTAAAGCGAAATCTAAATTGTTTAGAGGTCTTGAAGAGCTAATGAGATTATTTACTATCTCTAGTAGTAAATTATAGGCTCTCTTTTCATCAATAAGCTTAAATTCTCTTATAGTGATATGCTCATTAAAGGCTTTTCTTACTAGAGGAGCTTCAAAAACTGAATGACCTGGCTCACTAAAATCATTAAAGCCATAGGTTTTAATGTAGTGGATAATTTGATCAAATAAAAGCTCATTTTGGCTTAGGCTCTTAACGCTTTCTGGGAAGCCTAAATAAAAAGGCTTAGGAATATCAAAGCCCATAGCGGCCTTGGCTATTTCAAGCATATCAAGGCTTAAAAGCTTTAAATCCCCAATAGGCTTTATAGCAAAAAGCTTAGCTAGAGAGTAAGCAATATATTCCTTATCAGTATTGTTATTATATGAGCCAACTAAATAACGCTTGTTAAAAAGGTAGCTTTTGAATATATCCTTCATAGGTATCGCCTCCTAAAATAAAAAAATGTAGATGAAATTGCTAGATTAATTATAAGCCAGTGTGCTAACGTTACACTAAGCCAGTTACCTGGCTAGGGAGTTTAACCCCTCTACTGGCTATTTATCAAAGAAGTAAATCTAGCTAGCTATCTACATAATTATTATAGCAGTTGTCTTTATATATTCAACTAAGATTATTTAATTTTATTAATTACAGTGACTCAAAAATGTGTTATAATTTTTAGTGAGGTGTAAATTATGAGTCTTAATTATTATGGAATTTTAATCTTTATGCTATTATTAATACCAAGGCTTATTCTAGTGTTTTTCCCACCAATTAGAAGGGTTCATCATATGGCTCATAAGCAGCTTAAAGTATTAGAAACTATTGGTGAGGTTGGTTGTAGCTTTTTTGGTCTTATAACCATATTTGATATTGGCTATAAGCCAATTAATTTTCCAGTAGAGGTAGTGTGGATAGTGCTTGCTACCATACTATTTATCATTCATTATGCCTTTTATTTTAGATATGCTATTAAGGGCAGGAAGGAAGAATATTTATATGATAAGGTATTAGTATATTCTCCCATTCATTTATCTAAGGTATTAATCTATTTAATAAGTGGTATTTTGCTTTTTAATCCATTTATAATTGTGTTTAGTATAATGTATGGTATTCCTACATTAATAATTAATTATAAAAGAAATTTTGAGTGAGGTATTTATTATGTATATGTATAAGGAAAGAGAAAGCATAATAAAGGCGAGAGATGTAGATTTGTTTGATAATGCTAGACCAGCAGCAATTTTAGATTTATTTCAGGATTTAGCAGGAGATCATGCTATGGAGCTTGGTCTTGGGTATGAGGATGCCTATAAATTAGGCTTTTACTGGGTAATTTTAGCTGAAAAATTTGAGGTTGTTAGCCGTGTTCCTGCTTATGATGATATAGTAAGGGTTAAAACCTGGCCTAAGCCTAATGGAAGGCTATTTTGTGAAAGAGAGTATGAGATTGTAGATAGTAATGATAATCTAATTATTAAGGGTATTTCAACCTGGGGCTTAATCGATATTAATACTAGAAAAATATTACGTCCAGATTTAGCAAGCTTTAAGGGTGAATTTTATCCACGTACTAATTACAAGACCCCTATGAGGCATAAGCTTGGCTTAAGGCTTGGTGAGGTTATTAAGGAATACGATTATAAGGTTTTACTTAGTGATTTAGATCATAATAAGCATTTTAATAATGCAAGATATCTAGATGTGTTATATAATATGAATGTAATAAATGATAGGGAGTATAGCTCCTGTGAGATTGCCTTTATCAGGGAGGCCTATCATGATGATATAATAAGGGTTAAATATTACATGGAAGAGAATAAGGCATGCTTTATTGGCTATTTAGAGGATGAGGTATGCTTTGAGGCAAGATTTATTTTGGAGGATTAATTATGAAGGGTTTAATTGAATTTATTAAGAAAAGTCCAACTGCGTTTCATGCAGCAAAAAATATCTCTACTGAGCTAGAGGCTAATGGCTTTATTAAGCTTAGTGAGAATAAAAGATGGGATTTAAAGCTAGGTGGTAAATACTACATTACTAGAAATAATAGTGCAGTTTTAGCCTTTAGCTTACCTGAGAGCTTTAAGAATTTAAGCTATAATATTGTGGCAGCTCATACTGATTCACCAACCTTTAAGCTTAAGCCTAATTTTACCTTAGATAAGGGTAGATATAATATGCTTAACTGTGAAATTTATGGTGGACCAATTTTAAATACCTGGATGGATAGACCACTTAATATTGCAGGTAGAATTATCTATAAGGATAGTGAAGGCTTAAAGACTAAGCTTTTATCATTTGATAGACCAATGGCTATTATGCCTAACTGCTCAATTCATTATTATCATGAGCTAAATAGTGGAGTTAAGCTTAATCCACAAACTGAGCTAGTTCCATTAGTTAGCGATACTAAGTGTGATTTACTTGAGCTTGCTAGTAAGGAGCTAGGTATTGAAAGAGATAGCATTGTGTCACATGATTTATATCTTGCAGTGCTTGATAGAGGTACTCTTTGTGGTGCAAATAATGATTTTATTGTATCACCACAAATTGATAATCTTGAATGTAGCTATGCAATTATGAAGTCATTAATTTCATCTATTCCAAATGGCTCTATTAATATTGGTGCTATGTTTGATAATGAGGAAATTGGCTCACGTACACGTCAGGGTGCTGGAAGTAGAATGCTTGATGATACCCTACTTCGTATCTCTAATGCCCTAGGCTTAGATGAGGTTGAGCATAGAATGGCTTTAGCTAATTCATTTATGGTAAGTGCTGATAATGCTCAGGGCTTCCATCCAAATTATCCAGGTAAGTATGATCCAACTAATGCTGTATATTTAAATGAGGGTATTGTTATAAAGAATGCTGCAAGAGGCTCATACACAACTGATGGTATGTCTCAGGCTTACTTTAAGACTATTTGTGAATTTGCAGGAGCTAAGTATCAGCTAAATACTAATAGATCAGATGTTCCAGGTGGCTCTACCTTAGGTGCAATTTCTTTAGGTAGCGTATCAATTCACTCAGTTGATATT
>JAHHSW010000148.1 GCA_020024985.1 Anaeroplasmataceae bacterium
TTTGGATGTAACATGTCCTTCCAATTAATCACATCTTATCTAATGCTATTTGTAACTCAGGGTTTAGGTTTAACAACTGCTCACTGGGCTATTCTAATTATTATTGCAAAGGTATTCGATGCTATTAATGACCCAATTATTGGTGCATTAGTTGATGCTAGAAGACCTGGTAAGTATGGAAAGTACAAGCCTTGGATTTTCTGGGGTGCATTCGCAATTGCGATTTCAACAGCGTTATTATTCTTAGATGTTAGAGCATTCTCAGTACCGGGAAAATTTGCTTATGTATTAATTATGTATATGGTATGGAGTGTTTCTTATACTGCAGCTAACGTACCTTATGGTAGCTTAAATGCCGCTTTAACTGATAAGCCAGGCGAAAGAGCTTCATTATCAGCATTACGTAACATTGGTGCTGGTGCAGCTATGGTACCTGTATTAGTATTCGTTCCTGTATTCTGTATGAAGAAGGATGCTTCAGGTGTATCTACTCCAATTCCTGAAAATTTCTTCTGGTTAGCATTAATCTTTGGTTTAGTTGGAATTGTTGGCTTCCTATTAACAATCTTCCTATGTAAGGAACGTAATCAGGTTGCTCATGATCCAAATAAGAAGAGAACTAATTATTTAACAACATTAAAGAATTTCTTTAAGAACAGAGCTATTGTTGCATTATCATTAGCTTCAATTGCTCAGATTGTATTTATTCAAAGCTATACAATCACAATGACTATTTTATTCCAATACTATTTCAAGGCCGAGGGCTTAATGATTTCAATTGCTAACGTAGTAGCAATGGCTGGTATGATGGTATTCATTCCATTTATGGCTAAGCTTTCTGTTAAGTGGGGTAAAAAAGAGATTTCTGCATGGCCTAATTTATTAGGTATTCTAGTATTATCAATTATGCTTATTATGTCAGTAAGTGGTGCATTCCCTAGAAATGAAGCTGGTGGATGGCTTTTCTTAGCATTATTCATGATTGCAATGATGGGTGGAGGTACCTTCTTCCTAGCTACATGGAGTATGGTTGCAGACTGTGTTGATGAGCAAGAGGTTGAAAGTGGTAGCCGTGATGAGGCTTCAATTTATGCAACCTATTCATTATCACGTAAGATTGCTCAAGGTATCGGTGGTGCCTTATCTGGTCTATGCTTAGGCTGGGCTGGCTATAGAACCTTTGATGAAATTGCTCAGGCTCACCCAGAAATTAGTAATAAAATACCTGGCTACAATGAGGCAATTAATGATTTAGTTAACATTAATAACGTATCTGATAGTGTAGCTGGTGGTATTTTAAATGTATCAATTATCTTACCTTTAGTTGGTTTTATTTGCTGCTTCTTAATTCTATTATTTATGTATAACCTAAATAAGAATAAGGTTGAAAAGAATACTGAATTCTTAAGAGCAAAGGCTGAGGCTTTATTAGTTGATTCTGAAACTCCAACAAAGTGCTTCTATGATGAAGAGTCTAATAATGATTCTTTAGAGGCTAGTGAAAACGAAGTAAATGAGAATGAAGCTAGTGAAGATATAAAAGAAGAGTCGGATAATAGCGAAAAGCAAGAATAATAAATTTTATATTTAATTCATAAGCCTAAAATCTTAAAAAGCCTAGATTTTAGGCTTATATTTTGCTATGATTATATTTAGAAATATTTGTTCAAATATTAGGAGGTCGCAATGGGAAATCGTTTTGAAACATTTACTGTCCTTTTAGCTAGTATTAATCGTTGTATTAGAAGGATAAAAAATGAAGAGATTAAAAAATATGATTTAAAGGCACCTCATGTTAGTTGTATATATTTCCTTTTTAAGGAAGGTCATTTAACCTCAAAGGAATTATGTGACTTATGTGAGGAGGATAAGGCTAACATATCAAGAACACTAGAGTATCTGGAGCAAAAGGGCTTAATTAGCTGCTCATCAAAGGCTCAAAAGCGCTATAGAGCGGCTTTAGAGCTTACTGAGAAGGGTAGCAAGATTGGTAGCTTTATTACTGAAAAGGTAAACGAAATATTAGATAAGGCCTCAGCTGGTATAAGCGAAGGGGAAAGAGCTATTTTGTATAATTCCTTAGAGGTAATAAATAAAAATCTTTTAAGCCTATGTGAGGAATATGAATAATTCAAGGAAAGCCTATTTATGTAGGCTTTTTTGCTGCTTAAGACCCATTTTAAAATATAGTAAAATATGTGAATAATGTGGAATTATGTTAATGAGGGGTTCATACTTTTATTTAGTTATTGATAATTATATAATACGATTATAAGGTATTAAAAATTGAAATGAGGTTGAACATATGGAACGTATAGGTGTAAAGAGATATTCATTATCTAAACAAGTAGCTGACGAGCTAGAATCAAGAATTGAAGCTGGAGAGTATCAGGTTGGTCAAAAAATTCCAACAGAAATTGAGCTTATGGAAATGTATAACGTTAGTAGAAATACTATTAGGGAAGCAGTTCAATCATTAGTGTCCGCAGGTGTTCTTGTTGTTAAGCAGGGTGATGGTACTTATGTTAAATCTAATAATCGTTTTGATGCTAATATGAACCGCAAATTTATGCAGGTAACTGAAAAGGAAATTTTAGAGGCACATAATGCCATTGAAATTGCCATAGTTCAATTTGCTGCAAGGAGAAGAACTCAGGAGGATTTAGATAAAATTAGAGAAGCATTCAGGGTTACTAATCAAAGAGGAGATAGTCTAGAGTTTTATTTAAATGCTGATTTGAAATTCCATTTAGCAATTGCTGAGGCAAGCCATAATAAGATTTTAGAAGCTTTATATAGATCTATGCTAGTATATATTGAGAAAAATATTAAGGAATCATTAACTAATGTTGGTGATTTACGTGAGATTACTCAATTCCATGATGATTTATATCACGCAATTGTGGAGCAGGATGCTACTAAGGCTCGTAGGAGCGTATTAAATATTCTAAATTTAAGATAGTATTTATTTCCTAGCATAATAAGTGCTAGGATTTTTTTTGAAAGCTGAGATATACCCTTAAAGCTTAGATAAGACTAACCAAGGCTTTAGTTTTAAAACAGTAATTATAGGCTAAAATTGATAAAATAGTCCCATAATTAGGGCGTTTTATTAATATTTTATCTT
>JAHHSW010000149.1 GCA_020024985.1 Anaeroplasmataceae bacterium
TTATACTACCATGAAAAATTTTGTAATGAGCCCTCGTGTCAGAAGCTATTTTTAAATCACCATCAAAGGAATTCACTATATCAATTAAATTACTAGATGATGAAGTCTTAGTTTCACTTATTCCTGCTCCATTTACACCGGTATTTACATAGCAATTATTTAGCAATTCTTCATTGTAAAATTCATCTGTAAATATTCTTCTTTGAACTTTAGATTGAGTATTCATTGCGGTTCCATCAGATTTTATTGTATCAATACCATAAAGTATACCACTGGTATTATATTCATCATTTCCTACTGTAATTGTACTATATGGCATAATGCTTTTTTCACTTGCTTCAATCTTTATTGAGCCTATGCTAAATACTAAAGCTATAGTTGTAATTAAACTTATTATTATTTTTTTCATTTATTTCACCTAATTACACTTTTTACTACTTATTCTTAAGAACATCAAGGACAGGCTTTCTTAGCCATGCTCTTAATGGAAGCACCATTATTGCTAAAGAAGTAACTAATGGTGCAAATATTATAAATATATACTCATAAGCACCTAGTCTAATAAATCTACTAAATATTGCTAAATAGTCTGAACACATAATTTTATTTAATACCTCTACTAAAGCAGGCGATAAAATTAATCCTATAATTATCGCTATGGCTGAAAACATAAGTACTATGCTGATAAATATTTTATAAATAGACTTATTATTAATTCCCAAGCTCTTTAAAATTCCTACCTCTCGAGCTCTATCTTGTATTACACCATTAATATACATAATTAAAAATACAATAAATAATAAAAGGCTAATAGAGCCACATATTATTAAAATAGAGCTAACACCCTCTATATCGCTATAAATCATATCGTACGAATAGCTATATTCATTTCTAATATCATAGCATATACCTGTAATTTCTTCTCCATATGGATTATTAATATACTCATTAGGGGTAATTCTATTTAGCTTGTCAAGATATCCAGTATTTACTGATTTATTATTGGAAAATGGTAGTGCTACAAAGCTTATATCATTTTCTAAATAAGATAGCTTATTCCTAATTTCAGCTATTAAGCTCTGATCACAATAAGCTATATCACTATTATAGTTTTCATGCTCACTATAATATATCCCCTTAATAGGTATATTAAGCTCTACAGAGCTTTCCTGATCTATTTTATATTCAAGCCCTACATTATAATCATCCTTAAAAATTTTAGCTACGTGCTTTTTAACTACATAGTCCTTATATTCCTGCTTGGAAATAGGCTGGTATTTTAAATCAAAATAATCATTTTTCCATAAATATTTCAAATAATCTGAATAGCCCTTAGAATGAGGATAATCCTTTTTAAACTCATCCTCAATAAGAGGATATACACTAATAGCATATTCCTCAGCATACATTCTCATTAAAGAGGATATATCAGTATAGAATAGATTCAAAGGTACTATTACTCCATTACTAAAATCATTAATATATGTTATTTCTGAGGCTGGAGTATTGGCACTTAGCCTATTCATAATTCCAGCAAAAGGCTCATCATCCTTAACAAATGCCTTATCACTACTAATGATTATTCTATTTTCATTAAATATATTATTATCCCTTATTGGCTTAATTATATTATCATAATATCCATGCTTAAGAAAAATAGTATTATGAAGAGCTGCCTCTAATCCTGCCTTTAGCTCATCAATTAAAATATTATATTCATCCTCACTAATAGTATCATCATTGAGCCTTGAATATGCCTTATAATTAAAGCCTGTATCTATAATTCCTGTTATTTTAAATTCAATTTCTTCTTCCATATCCTTTATTGGCTTAAGAGCTATACTCCTACCAATTAAATCATCAGGCTTTTCTATATACTCATCATTAAATCCGTTGCTTTTATAAGCTTCATAAAAGAGCTTTGTCACAACAGCCTCATTATAGCTATTAGGTAATCTTCCATCTAGGCTAAAGCCATATAGTTCAAGCTGCTCCTCATCAATTTCTGTAAACCCAGATATTTGAAGCATTGAATTTGTAGCTGGCATATTCTCTAAAAAATAGCTATAGCTTTTTAAAAGAGGTAAATCAAGTGCACTAGCTAAGCTATTGGCAGTTACCTCACTCATATTAATTAGCTTTGAATATTCAAAATCACGTTTACTTATAGAATCTATTTTTTCAGAAACACTTATATATTTTTCATTAGCCTTACTCATTTCATTTATAATAGCATCATTTTTACTATAGGTATAAAAGCTACTAACTATTGAAAAAATCACCATAGCCGTAATAATGAACAATAATGAAGCTATTAGCCTTAGCTTCTTTTTAAATAAATAATGAAAGCTCATTTTTAATGAAGGATTATGCTTATGCTTAGCTTTAATAAAATAATTATCATCTTTAATTTCAGACTTTTCTATATACAATGGTTGATTACATTCCTCAACCAGCTTCTTTCCTTCTATATTAAGTATATAATCCGCATAGCTTCTCGCAAGCTTCATATTATGAGATACTACAATAACGAGCTTTTCAGTACTTATTCTCTTAAGATATCTTAACAGCCTATTAGAATTTTCCTCATCTAATGCCCCAGTTGGCTCATCACATATTAAAATACTAGATTTTCTAGCAAGCGCACGTCCTACTGCTACTCTTTGCCTTTCACCGCCACTAAGCTCATTAATCCTTCTATTTTTTAGTTTTTTAATTTCTAGCATATCCATTATAGAATCTATCTCATCAGCTATAACAGGCTTTCTTTCTAGTGCTAAGGGCATAGAAATATTTTCATATACAGTTAATGATTCTATTAAATTATACTCTTGAAAAACAAAGCTTATTTCATTCGCCCAATATTCGCTTAAGGAATGATTATCTAGCTTGTCTATTCTTATATCATTGTAAATGATTTCACCTGAGGTGGGCTTTAAAAAGCCTGAAATCAAATTTATAATAGTAGTCTTCCCACTTCCAGATGGGTCTGTAATAAAATATAAGCCCTTCTCATTAAAGGTATATGATAAGGAATCTAGTATTAAACTACTTATATTGTTAGACTCCTTATATTCCTTTGTTATATTTTTTAATTCTAACAAATTAAACACCTACCTTTAATA
>JAHHSW010000015.1 GCA_020024985.1 Anaeroplasmataceae bacterium
ACATTAGTTAAAAGCTTATCCTCAAGCCATACCTCACCAAAGGTTGGAGTCTCAAGTAAATTCATACATCTTAAAAGAGTAGATTTTCCACTACCTGATGAGCCAAGAATAACAACCTTCTCACCAGCCTTAATATCAATACTAACACCCTTTAGGACCTTAACATTACCATAGTTTTTATAAATATTATTAACGTTTATCAACTTGAGCGTACCTCCTTTCAAATAGCTTTATTAATAGGGTAATTCCATACACAATAATTAAGTATAAAACACCACTCATTAATGAAGCTGCAAGATAGTTTGCAGTTTCAGCACTAATAGCCTGAGTAGCTGCATTTAAATCAAAGGTTAAGGTACCGATTGTAGCACCTACCATAGAAACGATAGCAGTTTCCTTAACTAAAGCAATAAGCTCGTTACCAATTGATGGTATAACATTCTTAATCGCTTGAGGGAAAACAACCTTTACCATTGTTTTGTAATGGCTCATTCCTAAGGCTCTACCTGCTTCCATTTGGCCCTTATCTACTGACATAATACCGGCTCTAATATTTTCTGAAACATATGCACTAGAATTTAATCCAAAGGTCAATACTACTGCAAATGGCTTAAAGCCTGGGAAGGCCAACACAGCAAATACCATTAGGAATAGCTGTAATGCAACTGGAGTACCTCTTATAATCGTAGTATAAATATTACAAATAAGGGCAGGCACCTTTAAGTACTTATTATCCTTACTTAAAACCTTAATTACCGCAATAATACCACCTAATAATAATCCAATTAAGGCCGCTGAAATACTTAATAGCAAGGTATTAAGGAAGCCTTGACCTAAATACTTAAAGAAATTAGACTTAGTTGGATTTAAATGCTTTTCTACTAATCTATCAATACCATTCATCTCTAAGCCGTTTGAATCAGTAGTAACATCATTCATTAGTTCATCTAAAACTGAATTAATAGCAGCTAAAAGCTCATCATGTCCCTTAGTTACCGCAATTGCATACTTATCAGCAGCAAGCACATCATTAGCACCCTCACCACCTGGATAGTATAAAGGTAGGCAGTCTAAATTATTTTTACCAGAGACAAGCTTCTTTGCTGGAAGCTCATCAATGATTAAATAATCAGTATTGACACCAATATCATTTACACCAACAGATAAATTACTAAAATTAGTAACCTTACTACCAACTAAAGATCCATTTAAATCAGGATTAACCTCATCCTTTAGAAAGATATCCGCAGTTGTTCCTGGCTGAACGCCAATTCCCATACTAGTCTTTAGCTTTTCCCAGTAAACGCCTTCATTACCATCACTCATTTTCTTAGAAAAATTCTCAATTTTACTAGCATTTTGCTTATCAAATATAACATAAAGTGTGGCTTGATAATACTCATGTGAAAAAGCCACTCTTTCTTCTCTTTCAGGAGTAACACTTAAACCTGCAGCTCCAACGTTAGTAAGGTTACCCTTAGCAACTTCTTCTATAACCGCATCAAATTGAACATTTTCGAATTTAACTCGTCGTCCAAGCTTCTCTCCTACTTTTTTCATAATGTCTATGTCAACGCCTTCTATACCACTTGCAGTTTGATACTCAAACGGAGCAAAGCCTGCTTCAGTATAAACAACTAAGGTATTATCAGGTCCACAGGATGACATAAATAAGATGCCTAAAAAGGCTAATAGAAACATCCATAGCTTTTTCATACTTATACTTTTCCTCACTTTCATAATAATCAATTTTAAAAAATATGTAGATAAATCTACATAAGTTTTTTTATTTTACCACTATATTATATATGTGTCAACCAAAGAACAACAGGTAATTTTAACATTAATTGGAATGCTAATTATAATATGTTGCTTATACATCCAAATCATAACAAAAAGGCCTTATTCATTAAAATAAGGCCTTTAAAATATTCCTATTGTTAAAATTACTTATTTTCCTTAGACTTGATATATTCATCAATTCCTTGAGCAGCTGTCTTACCAGCACCCATAGCTAAAATAACAGTAGCAGCACCAGTAACGGCATCACCACCAGCATATACACCCTCAACAGATGTAGCAGCTTCCTCATTAACAATAATTCCACCCCAAGATTCAGTAGCTAAGCCCTTAGTTGTAGACTTAATTAATGGGTTTGGAGATGTACCTAATGACATAATTACACAGTCAACATCTAGGATATGCTCAGAATTAGGAACAGCTACTGGACGACGTCTACCTGAAGCATCTGGCTCACCAAGCTCCATCTTGATGCATTCCATACCACATACAGTACCAGTTTCATCACCTAAAATCTTAGTTGGGTTGTTTAATACATTGAAGATGATTCCCTCTTCCATTGCATGCTCAACCTCTTCATGACGAGCTGGAAGCTCCTCAAGACCACGACGATAAACGATATATACATTTTCAGCACCTAAACGCTTTGCACATCTAGCAGCATCCATTGCAACATTACCACCACCAACAACAGCAACATTCTTACTGTTCTTAATTGGAGTTGTACTACCTGGCTTATAAGCCTTCATTAAATTTACACGAGTTAAGAATTCGTTAGCTGAATAAACACCCTTTAGGTTTTCACCTGAAATGTTCATAAATTTAGGAAGACCAGCACCTGATCCTACGAATACAGCCTCAAAGCCATATTCCTCCATAAGCTCTTGAATAGAAATAGTTCTACCAATAACCATATTAGTTTCAACCTTAACACCTAAAGCAATAAGACCATCAATTTCCTTTTGTACAATTGATTTAGGTAAACGGAACTCTGGGATACCATAAACTAATACACCACCAGCAAGGTGAAGTGCCTCTAAAATTGTTACCTCATAGCCAAGCTTAGCTAAGTCACCAGCACATGTTAATCCAGATGGACCTGAACCAACAACAGCAACCTTATGACCATTCTTTACTGGAAGCTCAGGAGCCTCTTGTGAATGAGCATTATGCCAGTCAGCTACGAATCTTTCTAGACGACCGATTCCTACTGGATCACCCTTCTTACCACGAACGCATTGACCCTCACATTGAGTTTCCTGTGGACATACACGACCACATACAGCTGGAAGTGAAGATGACTTAGAAATAATCTTATAAGCCATTTCAAAATTACCCTCAGCTACCTCATGGATAAATGCTGGAATATGAATATGTACTGGACAACCATTCATACAAGCTGGATTCTTACATTGTAAGCATCTTTTTGCCTCATCTATAGCCATTTCCTCAGTATAGCCTGTTGCTACCTCTAGGAAATTCTTATTACGAACATTTGGATCCTGTGAAGGCATAGGATTCTTGTCTAAACGCATATTAAACTTAGGCATTGTTACTTAACCTCCTTCTTATAAAGGTTACATGCTTCCTCACGTGCATGAGCCTCAAAATCTGAATAGCTACGACCTCTACTCATAGCCTCATCAAAATCTACCTCAAAACCATCAAAGTCTGGTCCATCAACGCAGGCAAACTTAGTCTTACCACCAACTGTTAAACGGCATCCACCGCACATTCCTGTACCATCAATCATAATTGGGTTCATTGATACAACAGTCTTGATATTATGTGGCTTAGTTGTAGCAACAACGAACTTCATCATGATAAGTGGTCCGATGGCGATAACCTCGTCATATTGCTCACCAGATTCAATAAGCTTTTGAAGTGGCATAGTAACTACGCCCTTCTCACCATGAGAACCATCATCAGTCATTACAAATGTCTTTGTTGAAACTGATCTAAATTGATCCTCTAGAATAACTAAATCCTTATTTCTAAAGCCGATAATTGAATGAACCTCACAGCCTAGCTCATGAAGCTTCTTAGCAACTGGGAATGCAATAGCACAACCAACGCCACCACCAACTACGGCAACCTTCTTTAAGCCTTCAGTATGAGTAGGAGTTCCTAGTGGACCAACAAAGTCATGAAGGTAATCGCCCTCATTTAAGTTATTAAGCTGAATTGTAGAGCCACCTACAATTTGGAAGATAATAGTAATTGTACCTCTTTCCCTATCGTAATCTGCAACAGTTAGAGGGATTCTTTCACCATTCTCATCTACTCTTAAAATAATAAATTGTCCTGGTTCAGCCTTCTTAGCTACAAATGGTGCTTCAATTTCCATTAATGTAACTGTAGGATTAAGGCTTTCCTTTTTTAGTATCTTGTACATTTTATTTCTCCTTATATATATTTTTATAAAACATGCAAAACGGAATATTTCCATTTTTCCCTAAAATAGATTATATTCCTTTTATTTTATAGTGTAAACCGATTTGACCATAATAGCCCAAAATGTAAACCCTTTCTTATTTTTTTAATCAATATTTGCATGAATTTTCCACACCTGTTGTTGTTAGGTTTAACTAACTAGTTTAGAATCTAAAACCTCTCTTAATAGCTCAATATCATCACTCATTATAGCATCTACCTTCTTTTTTATAAGCATTTCCATACTCTCTCTATCATTTATAGTCCAATATTGAACTGCTATATTTTTTCTATGTGCCCTATTAATAAAGGTACTTAGATGAAGACAAATACCTTTTTCCTCAAGTGGTAATTGAAAGCATACGATATCATTGTTTTCAAATAGATTTACGCATAATAGCTGAGTTATAACAAACTCAATAACAACCTTTGGAGAGGCTCCTCTATAAATATCTGGATAATTTTTATTTATGTCCTCTTCAATTTCATCATGGAATGTTCCTAAGACCATATTATCTAAATATTCTGGATATTCTTTCTTTAAGGTGTCATATAAAACTTTTGTAGCTTTCTTACCTGCTTCTCCTCCATCCTTAATTTCTAATATAAATAATAAATCCTTGTTAGTATTATAAAATTCATTAAAAAACTCATGAAGCTCAGTGATAGACAAGCCATTATTTTTTAAAAGCTCATACCTATCTTCTTCCCTTACTCCATTACATAGATCCTTATAAGGTCTATTACCAGCCTTATCAACAAATTGATAGCCGAAGTTAAAGCGTCTTAGCTCATCTAAGGTATAATCCTTTATATAATACTTTTGGCCCTCATCAAAATTTTTCTCTCTAATAGAAACATCAGTAGTTCTATTTAAGGTTCCATCATGATTAAATACCAAATATCCATCCTTAGTCATCCATAAATCAGTTTCGATTATATCTGCCTTATAATCATTAACAGCCCCCTTAAAGGCCTTCATTGTATTCTCTGGATTAGTAATAGCTCCTCCTCTATGAGCTACAAGCATAACCTTATCCTTAGAAATAAATGGATTATCCTTATGCTGAATTTTAGGAGGAATTATATTAACAATTGCTACAAATAACCCCCAAACAACGGGAATACCTAAAAAAATTTTTAATCTTCTATGTTTCTTCATAAAAATAGTTCTCCTTTTTTTATTAATTATACTATAAAATAACTCTTTCCTCAAACTAAAACTAGTCAGTCACCTTATTAAGTGTAGAACTTTTGGCTTGACTCGAATTAAATAAATTTGTAAAATATGATTGTGTAATAGAAAGGGGATAAAATATGGCACAGGTAGGAATCGTAATGGGTAGTGACTCTGATCTAGAGATCATGAGCAAGGCAGCAGAAATGCTAGATAAATTTGGTATATCTTATGAGATGACAGTTATTTCAGCTCATAGAATGCCAGACATTTTCTTTGACTATGCAAATAAGGCAGAGGAAAAGGGATATAAGGTAATCATTGCAGGAGCAGGTGGAGCAGCACATTTACCAGGAATGGCAGCAGCTATTTTCCCACTTCCAGTAATTGGAGTACCAATTCAAACTAAGGCACTTGGAGGAGTTGATTCACTTTATTCAATCGTTCAAATGCCATCAGGAATTCCAGTAGCAACAGTTGCAATCAACGGCGCAGCTAATGCTGGTATTTTAGCAGCTAAGATTTTAGCGACTTCTAATCCTGAGCTTTTAGAAAAGCTAAAGGCTTATAAGGATGAGCTAAGAGCTTCAGTTGTTGCTAAGAAGGAAAAGCTTGAAAAGGTTGGATATAAGGAATATCTAAATAAGTAGTTTTTAAAGGGATATCAATGTGATATCCTTTTAATTTGCATTTTATAAAATCTTATTGTATAATAATAGCTGGGTGGAACGTGCTATACTAATTGAATATTACCGCATGAGAAGGAACATGCCGTTTTATTTTGAATTATGGTAGGTGAGGAGACTATAATTCAGGTTAGCACGAAATAAATTATTCTTTGTGAGGGAAGAATAATTGAATAGGTGAAGCACTTTTATTTGCTTCACCTATTTTTTTATATAAAAGCTGTTCCAATTTAAGGGGAATTAAGGCTTTATATAGAAATATAAAGCACTTGAATATAGTACCATATTTAATCCTCCTAATTTGGGTCAAAACAAAAAAGCCCTATATCACACTAATTTGATATAGGACTCTTCTATTAAATTAATATTGCTGTCTATCATCCTGGATTTTATTGATTAAATCGACAAGCTCAGCTGTAAAATCGACAGTCTTATCCTCAGTATCACCATCTACGTATAGTAACACGCCATCTCTAAGATACTTAGGTGAAATATATCCAACACAATTACCATTCTTTAAAGCTAAAAAGAAAGGTACATGCATTCTAGATATTAATGTATAATCACAAAGCTCTTCACTCTTAAAATGCATTTTTTCAACTATTTCATAGTACTTAAGCTTTACCTCAAGTGATTTACAATCTCTAATATCCTCTTCCTCACCATAGACATTAATAAACTTAGTATCCATATTGTATATTTCAGTTAATCCCTTTTTCTTACCAATACTATTAACTAGGTCAATAACTGATTGACAATTTATACACCATGGACCACCAATGTAAATTATACCTGTATAAAATGTATCTATTAAATTTATTAAATCATCTGGTGTGATTTTTTTAAACAAATGATTTTCATCATTCAAATACTTATACTCTAAGCAGTAATCCATACTAATCACCTCTACTTACTATTTTTATAATCGATATAATCCTTATAAAGCTCCTTACGCTCAAGGTTTTGTAGCTTAGCTACCTCCTTGATGGCCTCATTAGGCTTATATCCAAGGTTAATTAGCTCATCAATCTTTTCAAATGGATTAGCAGTATCCTCACTGCTATCCTCCTTATAGCCTTCAACAATTAAAACAATCTCACCTTTAATCGAATCAAGCTTAAGAATATCAGAAATGCTTCCTCTTATATATTCCTCAAATGTCTTAGTAAGCTCACGAGCCAGACAAACCCTTCTATCTCCAAATACCTCTAGCATATCCTCTAGGCATTCAAATATTCTATGAGGAGCCTCATAAAATATAATAGTATGATTTACATATTTTAGCTCATTAAGCTCCTTTACTCTCTTAGTCTTTTTACTATCTAAAAAGCCATAAAAGGTAAAAGGCATAGGGGCAAGCCCTGACGCAATAAGTGCACTAATACCAGCACTAGCTCCAGGTATAGTTGATATTGGTAAATTAAGCCTACTAGCCTCCTGAACTATCTTATAGCCAGGATCTGAGATAACCGGTAAGCCTGCATCTGAGATAATGGCAATAGTAGCCCCATTTTTAATTTCCTCAACTATTGAATTTGTTTTAACATCCTGATTAAATTCATGGTAGCTTTCAAGCCTTGTTGTTATGTTATAATGCCTTAATAGGGTTATAGAATTTCTAGTATCCTCAGCATAAATTTTATCTACCGATTTTAAGACCTCAATAGCTCTATAGGAAAAATCAGATAAATTTCCTATTGGAGTGGCTACTAGATAAAGCATTCCCCCATTATGGTTAAAGCTTCTTACTCTCATTAGTTCTTTAAAATTCTGATAGTCTTTTCTCTTAAGTCACGTTGAGCATAAACAACGCTCATAAGCTCACGACGCTTCTCAGCACTAATTTCAAATTCCTTTTGGATATTCTCTAGGAATAAAAGCTCAGAGGTATTATATAAATCATCCTCCATAGAAATACTTACTAGATTTAAATAAACTACATTCTTTACTACCTGGTTGCTTTCAGTGAAGAACTTAATAGTATTTTCAACTGTATCAGTTAAACGGAATGAATATTCATCCTTAACTGTATCAAGCTCAGCGATCATTTTATTTAATAATCTCTTCTCAACATCATTAGGCTCACCATCAATGTCAACCATATAAATTGCTAAGTCTAAGAACTTTAGCATTTCCTTTCTATTTAATAAACTTAAGAACATACCATCTACTCCTTATAATTGTATATTTTTAGGACTTCATTTGTCCATGTATGGCCACTTTCATAAACGTATAGGGGTGGTAAAATTCTTAGGCCATCCTTTGAACCATCCTTTATACCCTCTATTAAAATATTATTACACTCGCTACCCACATGTGGATAAACAAAGCGTAATCTTTTGGGCTCGATATGGTATTTTTTAAAGGTTTCAATAATCTCTACTAACCTATCGGGTCTATGCACCATTGCAACTCTACCTCTTGAATTAAGAAGAATAGAGGCTTCCTTAACAATATCATCTAGATTTGCCAAAACCTCATGCCTAGCAATTGCTTTAAAATCACTAGGATTTACTTGATTATCACCTAATTTAAAATAGGGTGGATTGCAGGTTACAACATCAAATTTGCTCTTACCAATTTTATTACTAACACCCTTTAAGTTATCGTGAACCATAGTAATTTGACTATTTAATTTATTTTCATTAATACTCATTACTGCTAAATCATAGGAATGCTCTTGTACCTCGACTCCTACAATATTAGCCTTACTTCTAAGTGATAAATATAATGGAACTGGTGCATTTCCACTACATAAATCACATATATTTTTTACCCTAGCTGTTATACTAACAAAGGAAGCTAAAAGCATTGAATCAAGTGAGAAGCTAAAATAATCAGGATCCTGATATATTTTTAAAAGCTCTCTACCTAAAAGCTCATTACAAACTATAGGCATTACTCGTTCTCCTCTTTCTTTTTCTTTTTATCCATTGATCTTACAAACTTAACATCAGATAAAGCTAAATAGCCAAACTTATTATCCTCGTTAACATACTTTACCTTTAATGTCTTATTTAAAACATCACAGGATAAAACCTTTGCAGGACCATCTGGTGTTTCCACTATATCTCCCGTATCTGGGGCATACTTTCTAAGCTCAGTATATAACTCATTTTCATAGTTAATACAGCAAAGTAGCTTTCCACAGTTACCACTAATTTTTACTGGATTTAGTGATAGATTTTGGTTTTTAGCCATTTTTACTGATACATTATCAAACTGAGTAATAAAGGTTTGGCAGCAAACAACTAATCCACATGGACCAATTCCTCCAAAGACCTTAGCTCCATCTCTGCTTCCAACCTGACGAAGCTCAATTCTAGTATGATATTCATCAGCTAAATCCTTGACTAAATCTCTAAAATCAACTCTTCCCTCTGATTCAAAATAGATAATAAGCTTTGCCCTATCTAATGTATACTCAGCCTCTAGAACCTTCATCTCCATATTGTGCTTTTTAGAGTAGAATTTTGTTTTTTCAACTACTGAGGATTCCTCACTCTTATTTTTCTCATAAGCCTTCATATCCTCTTTAGTTGCTAACCTAACTACATCCTTAAGCTCAGAATTTAATTCCTCTGGCTTTAGCTCAAATACATTACCTATACAAAAGCCAAGCTCTACACCTCTTATTGTATTTACAATTACAGCATCGCCATCAGCTAAATTAAAATTAGCTACACCAAAGAAATATCTTTTTCCTAATGGCTTAAACTGAACCTTTATTACCTTCATAAACTACACCAACCTAAATAAATTTAATAATCAGCTCATGAAATATATTTTTGGCTGATACATTATACTTAAGCTTATTAAATAAATCTAATACGAATTCTAATTTATTCTTTTTTTGCTTTTCATTTTTCTTTTTATACAAGATAATTTTATCATAAAGTGGCTTCAAAATCAAATTATCATTACTATTAGAAGCCATATTTACATCCTCTAAAAAATAGATAATCCACTCCAAAAGCATAGCTAACCTTTTGGAATCAGAAAAATAGCTTTGATAATCTAAATAATACATTACCATATCCTTATTATTTTGCTTATCTAGGATACTTAAAAAGGCTTCCTTTGTCTTAATAAAATCCTTATTTTCTAGTAGCTCCTTACATTCATCTATATCATTTGTAATGCTTCCAGCTAATATGGCATCAAGCTCCAAGGCTCCGCCATTAATTAGCTCAATAACTCTTTTTTCTAATGGGATTGATGAAAAGTTTTCTAAGACACAACGTGATTGAATTGTTGAAACTACATTGCTTAGCTCGGTTGCTAAAAAAATACCAATTGTAGGAGTTTGATTTAGTGGATCCTCAATAAATTTTAAAAGACTATTTTGAGCGGCTGTAGAGGCTGTATCAATGCCATCTACAATATAAATTCTAGTTCCCTCAACAAGTGAGGTTTTACTAAATTCATCCTGTAGCTCAATTATTTGGTCCTTAGAAATCATCTTCTTGTTATTCTCTATACCAATATATGAAACGTTCATATGATTATTATCTAAAATACTCTTACATACCTCACATTCCATACAACCGCCATTAGGGCAATACATCATACAGGCAAGAGCATAGGCCATTTCCTTCTTACCTGTTCCATGCTCCCCATAGAATAAATAAGCATGTGATAATCTATTTTGCTTCTTTGATTGTAAAAGACTATTGTATATAGCTTTTTGATTATCAATCGCATATCTAATATTCATGCTTAACACCTACCTAAATATTTTATTACCTCGTTTACACAATCCTTTGTTACATCCTCTAGGCTTTGATTGCCATCAATTCTTATAACTCTATCAGGATACATTTCTAAAACCTTCATATATCCATCATATACCCTATTATGAAAATCAATTGCCTCTAAATCTAATCTATTACTATCGCCTCTTTGCTCTAGCCTTTTTAAAGCTACCTCAGGCTTAACATCAATAAATAGAGTAAGCTCTGGTAAATAGCTTAAGGCAAAGTGATTAGCCATTAGCACATTTTCCATACCCAAGCCTCTAGCATAGCCCTGATAAGCTAGGCTTGAATCTAAAAATCTATCACAAATAACAACCTTGCCCTCATTTATGGCAGGTATTACTCTTTCACTTAAATGCTGCATACGGCTAGCTGCATAAAGTAAAGCCTCACATTCTGGAGTCATTTCAGTATTATTAACATCTAATATTACATTTCTAATTTCCTCAGCAATTTTAATGCCACCTGGCTCTCTAGTAGTAATATAATCTATATTAAGCTCACTTAATTTTTCACATATGCTTTTAATAATTGTAGTTTTCCCACTACATTCTCCACCCTCTAGGGTGATAAATC
>JAHHSW010000150.1 GCA_020024985.1 Anaeroplasmataceae bacterium
TTCATTTTCACGAAGGACTAATACAATTGAATCAGTCATTAGTCCCTGAAGAGCCTCTCTTCTAAAGGGTCTTTGTCTTTCGTATTCATCTATTATCTTAAAAAGCTTATTTTTTATTTCTATAGGGTTAGCTAAATGGATTATAAAGGGAATATCAATTTTATTTTCCTTAAAGAAATCCTCTCTAAATAGGGTTAGTTCATAATCTGACATATATTCTCTTCTTATCTTACTTACCGCTATATCCTTAGAGTTTTCCTCCTCATAAAAATCAAAATGAACATGAGGCTGGCTACAGCATTCACCATTCCAAGAAATTGTATGGTGAATATTAGGTCTTAATATTACTAAATCATTTTCTCTAGCAATATACTCCTTACCCTCTATAACAAACCTTAAGCTTCCCTGCTCAATAAAGATAAATTCATGGTCCCAAATTGATCTATCTAAAAAATATGTATCTAGCCATACATGATGGGCTGCATACCTAACAAATGGCTTAATTTTTAATTCCTCCATTTAATATACCTCCATTAAGGCTAAGCTTATTTTATAGTTAGACACTCCTCTGTTTCAATATCAAAGAAATGACATTTTTCCATTTCTATAGCTAGCCTTAGCTTACTTCCTATTTTTAAATCTGATCTTGGACTAATAACTGCACATATACTAGCACCAGACACGGTTGTATAAATATTAGTTGATTGACCTAAAAGCTCAGATACCTCAACTGTAATATCAATTACTGAATCCTTAAGCTTCTCTAAGGCCTCCTCCTTATCATGGATATGCTCAGCTCTAATACCTAAAATTATCTCCTTACCTATTTTATCATTAGCCTTTAATATTTCTAGCTTATCTAAGGGGATTAAGAGCCTTGCATCCTCATCCTTTGATACAAAATAACCATCACTAGTTACCGTACCTTCAATGAAATTCATTGGAGGTGTACCAATGAAGCCTGCCACAAATAGATTAGCTGGCGTGTTATAAATATCTCTAGGCTCTCCTACCTGCTGAATATGTCCATCCTTCATTACAACGATTCTTGATGCCATTGTCATAGCCTCAATCTGGTCATGGGTTACATAAATTGTTGTAGCACCAAGCTTATGATGAAGCTTAGTAATTTCTCCACGCATTGTTACACGAAGCTTTGCGTCTAGGTTAGATAAAGGCTCATCCATTAGGAATACCTTAGCGTTTCTTACAATTGCACGTCCTAGCGCTACTCTTTGTCTTTGTCCACCTGATAAAGCCTTAGGCTTTCTATCAAGATACTCTTCAATACCTAATATTTTAGCGGCATTATGTACCTTTTCATCAATTTCATTCTTTGGTACATGACGTAGCTTAAGTCCAAAGGCCATGTTATCATAAACACTCATATGTGGATAAAGTGCGTAGGACTGGAAAACCATCGCGATATTTCTATCCTTAGGAGCTACATCATTCATAAGCTCATCATCAATATAAAGCTCACCTCTAGTTATTTCCTCTAGTCCTGCAATCATTCTTAGGGTTGTAGACTTACCACAGCCAGATGGTCCTACAAAGACTATAAACTCCTTATCATCAATATGTAAATTAAAATCAAATACAGCCTGAACACCATTTGGATATATCTTATCTATATGCTTTAAATCTAATGTCGCCATAAGTATCTCCTTTCTATTTTTAAAGGCTATAGCTTTTACCCTCTTTAGCTAAAAAGCTCAAAACCTCCTCCTTATAAGGCATTGCTGGAATACCTCCTGGCCTTTGAACCTCTAAAGCAGCTACCGCAGTAGCAATCTCTATAGCCTCCCTTAGGCTCTTATTTTGATCTAGCATTGAAGCTAGGCTTCCAGTGTAGGAATCCCCTGCTCCTAGGGTATCAATAGCCTTAACCCTAAAGGCAGGAATTAATACCTCACCATCCTCATTAACAAGTAGGCTACCCATAGTACCAAGGGTAACAATAACATTTTTAACTCCTAGCGCTAAAAGCTTTCTTGCGCCTCTTTTATAATCATCTATAGTAGCTAGCTTCTCATCAATTAAAATACCGAGCTCTGTTTCATTTGGAGTTATACAGTATAAATCCTTTAAAAGCTCATTAGGTATTTTATGGGCAGGAGCTGGATTTAAAATAAGCCTCTTATTAAGCCTCCTGCAAATACGAATAAGCTCATAGGCAACCTCCTCCTGCATTTCAAATTGCGTAACTACTACATTACTTTTTTCTATATATTTTATAATTTCCTTTAGATTATCACTATTATAGCACATATTAGCACCTGGAACCATACAGATCCTATTTTGGCCGGTGCTATCTACTAAAACTGAGCTAACACCTGTTGATGTATCATATTCCTTTATTAAATTAGTAGGCATTCCTTCCTTTTGCATTGCCTCTATAAATTCCCCCTTAAAGGAATCATTACCTAAGGCACCAGCCATAAAGACCTCGCTTCCCATTCTTTTAGCGGCAAAGGCTTGATTAGCGCCCTTACCTCCAAGATAGGTATTAAAGCTATTACCTATTAGGGTTTCACCAGCCTCTGGGGCCCTAAAGCAGGTGGCGATACAATCAACAACAAAGCTTCCAACAATCACTATACTCATATAATCACTTCTTTTCTAATTGCTTTCCAAGGCTACCACCAGGATGATACAAGTGGAAATCCTCTGGAGTAAAATTCTTTAGCTTAGATAGGGTTACCGCTAGGGCATCACCAACAGCTAGAGTTAAGGTTGATGATACAGTTGGAGCTAGATGTAAATCATCTGCCTCCCTACTATAACGGTAGCTTAAGGAAACATCAGAGCTCTTAGCTAAGGTAGAATTATGGTCCTTAGTTAAGGAAATAGTCTTAACTCCTAGCTTTTTTAAGGTAGGAAGTATAGCTAAAACCTCCTTAGTTTCTCCACTATTAGATATTAAAAGCACTACATCATCCTTAGTAACCATTCCTAAATCACCATGGACACCCTCTGTAGCGTGCATAAAGAAGCTTGGGGTACCGGTTGAGGCCATAGAGGCGGCAATCTTTTCGCCAATATGCCCACTCTTACCAACACCAGTTACAATAAGATGTCCCTTCATATTTTGTATAAGCTTAACTGCCTCTAATAT
>JAHHSW010000151.1 GCA_020024985.1 Anaeroplasmataceae bacterium
GCTCTTCAAACAATGATACCTACTGCCCTTAAGATTAAGTATAAAAAGATAGCTATTTTAGTTAATAAGGATGAGGTAGCTTCCTCACTAACTAGACTATTTAGAAATAATGAGCTATCAATTGAAGGACTTAATGATGAAACAAGAGACTTAATTTATGCTGAGGTAAAGAAGGGAAATATTAGGCTAGATACTAAGCTTAAAAGAGTAAGAGGCGAAAAAACTATTACTATGGTGCACTATAATCCTCTGCACACTAATAAGCCTACCTCAAAACAGGGCCTAAGCCTAATGGAATTTTTAGAGGAGCTTAATGAGGATATTGAGCTTAGCCTTCTTTTAAATGATTCAGGCTATTCTAGGTCAGTAGTAGATACCTTAGCTAAATTAAAGATAGTTGAAATCTATGAAAAGGAAATAATTAAGGATGAGGAAATAGTAGTTACCGATAAGCCTATAACCTTAAATCCTCGTCAAAAGGCAGTCTATGATAGTGTAGAGCTTAATAAAAATCAGGTTTATTTACTTCATGGAGTTACCGGAAGTGGTAAAACCGAGGTTTATATGCGTTGGATTAAGGAGGTTATTGATAGTGGTAAGAGTGCTATTATGCTAGTACCAGAAATATCCTTAACACCGCAAATAACCGCTTTATTCTATGCTAGATTTAAAAAGAATATAGCTATTTTACATTCAAGGCTTGATATAAGTGAGAAGTATGATGCCTGGAAGAAAATACTTAATGGTGATGTAAAAATAGTTGTTGGAGCTAGATCTGCTATCTTTGCCCCTTTAGATAATTTAGGAATAATTATCATAGATGAGGAGCATGAAAGCACCTATATTCAGCAAAATAATCCTAAATATAATGCGATAGAGCTAGCTAAGATAAGAGCTAAAACTCATAACTGTCCGTTAGTACTAGGTAGCGCAACTCCTAATATTAATGATTATTATGAGGCTACTAATGGTAATTATAAGCTACTTGAGCTTCCTAATAGAGCTAATGGTAGACCCCTACCTAAAAGTGAGGTCGTTGATATGCGAGAGGAGCTTAAGCATGGTAATAAATCAGTGCTATCAGAAAGCCTTGCAAGAAATATTAAGGATTGCTATAAAAGAGGAGAGCAAAGTATTCTATTTTTGAATAGAAGAGGCTTCTCATCCTTTGTAATGTGTCGTAGCTGTGGTGAGGTTATAAAGTGCCCACACTGTGATGTATCACTTACCTATCATCAGTATAGGGATGAGCTTAGGTGCCATTATTGTGGCTATAGGACTAGTAATGTATCATTATGTCCTAAGTGTGGTAGTGATAAAATTCGTTTTGTTGGTACAGGAACTGAAAAGCTAATGGACGCTGTTAGTAAGCTGATACCTGAGGCTAGAATTATTAGAATGGATATGGATACAGCCTCTAAAATAGAGGATTATGAGAATACCTATAGAAACTTTAAAAATCATGAGGCAGATATTTTAGTAGGTACTCAAATGATTACTAAGGGCTTAGATTTTGAAAATGTAACCCTAGTAGGAGTAGTAAATGCTGATTTAGCGCTCCAGTATCCAATCTATGATGCGTCAATGGTAGCCTTTAATCTAATTGAGCAGGTATCAGGACGAGCTGGTAGAGCCTTAAAGGATGGTAAGGTAATTATTCAAACCTATAATCCAGAGCATTATGTTATAAGGGCTGCAAGCCAGCATGATTATCTTGGCTTTTATAAAAATGAAATTAGCAAGAGGAAAATGGCCTCATTACCACCATTCACCTCATTAATAGAGATAATGGTTATGTCTAAGGTCCCTAAGGAGGCTTTTAAAGAGGCTAAGCTAATAAGCGAAAGGCTTAAGGCTTTAAAGGATGGTAGTATTATACTTGGGCCAGTTGAGGATAGAATATTTAAGAAGAATGATATTTTTAGATATGTAATCCAAATTCAGGCAGCAGGTGAGGCCTTACTTGAGCAAATTAAACTAATTTATCCAATGTATCAAAATGATAAGAATATTTCATTATCAATAACCAGAGAATAAGGAGGTATATAAATAATGAAAATAGTATTTATGGGTACTCCAGAATTTGCAGTGCCAAGCCTTAGGGCTTTAAATAAGAAATATGAAATTGTATTAGTTATTTCTCAGCCAAATAGAGTAAAGAAAAAAGGTAAGCTAATACCTACTCCAGTGGCAGAATGTGCGATGGAGCTAGGGCTTAAGCTATTCCAGCCTGAGTCAATTAAGGATGAATATGAATATTTAAAGACTATAGAGGCTGATATTATGGTTACAGCTGCCTATGGTCAATATATTCCTAGCAAGGTATTAAGGCTATATAAGAAATGTATTAACGTTCATGGCTCATACCTACCATACTATAGAGGAGGAGCACCAATTCAAAGATGCTTAATTAATGGTGATGAATTTACAGGAGTTACCATTATGGAAATGGCTAAGAAGCTAGATGCAGGTAAAATTTATCTAGCTAGTAGGTATGAAATCAAAGAGGAGGATAATGCCTCAAGCTTATTTGAAAAGCTATCTATAATAGGTAGGAATCTATTAATGGAAGCAATTGAGGATATTTATAATGAGAAAAATTTAGGTACTCCTCAGGATGAAAGCCTTGCTACCTATTCTCCTAACATATTACCAGAGGAGGAGAGGATTGATATTACTAGAACCTCAAAGGAAATTATAAACCAAATAAGAGGCTTAGCTATGGAGCCAGGTGCTTATCTAACTGTTTCTAATATTAATTTAAAGGTCTTTAAGGCTTCTATAGTTGATAGAAATGATGATGTCTTACCAGGTACAGTACTACAGGTTAAGAAGGGAATTGTAATTAAGACTAAGGATTCAGCAATTTCTCTAGATGAGGTTTTAATGCCAGGAAAAAAAATCATGAGTGGTAGAGATTTTTCTAATGGTCAAAAAATATTTACATTAGGTTCTAGCATAATTAGTGAATAAGCTCACTAATTGTGTTAAAATATAGAAAAAGGGGTGTGGTATTTTGTCTTTACTAAGATTTAAAAATAAAATAAAGGATAAACTACAGGCTAGCACCTTTTTCGACAAAAACTTCGGTTTTGAAAGTGGTATTGATATAACA
>JAHHSW010000152.1 GCA_020024985.1 Anaeroplasmataceae bacterium
ATCACCTATAAGCATTTGGCTAGTGTTTAATTATTTTAGCTAAAAATAAAAAAAACTTGCAAAAAAATTAAAATTTTGTATAATGTATGTATAAATAAAAAGACATTGAAGGGAAGAGTAGTATAATTAATTCTTCAAAGAGAGCTTCTATTTGGTGAGAGGAAGCAAGAAGGAGTTATATGAAGATGGTCCTGGAGTTGTACTGGTGAGTTTAATTATAAGCCAGTAACGTGCTTCGCCCGTTAAAGCGATAGAGTATGATAGTACTCGAAAATAGGCTAAATATTTTATTTAGTGAAAAAGGTTGGTACCACGGATTTAATAATCTCGTCCTTATTTTAGGACGGGATTTTTTTGTTATTTAAGGAGGGATGAGCATGTATATAGTAGCAAACAGAATAGTTTATACTAATCAGATGAGTAAGCGAATGCATAGCTCATTTGTAGTATTTAAATAAGCTTAAAAATAAAAATTATTAAATTGAAGGAGAATATATTATATGAAAAAAATTATAGCAACAGCATTAGTATTAACAGCATCAGCATTAGCATTATCATCTTGTGGAAGCTCAAGAATAAAAATAGCAGTTCCAAATGACCCAACTAATGAGGCAAGAGCCTTAATGCTATTAGAGAAGGAGGGCCTAATTGAGCTAAAGGAGGGCGCTACAATCACCGCAACCATTAGAGATATTGAGGCTAATCCATACGATATTAAGTTTGAGGAGGTTGAGGCAGCTCAGCTACCAAACATAATTGATTCAGTTGATTATGCCGTAATTAATTCAAATTACGCAATTCCAGCTAAGCTAAATCCAAAGACAGATTCACTAGCAATTGAGGGAAGCGAATCACCATACGGAAATGTATTAGCCGTTAAGGAGGGTAATGAAAATAAGCCTCTTATTAAGGCATTAGAGGCAGCCTTAAAGTCTCAGCCAGTAATTGATTATATTAATAAGGAATATGATGGCTCAGTTATGCCAGTAATTGATGAGCCATTTGAAAATGGCTTATATCCAGAGCTTAATTATGATGAGCTAAAGGGTAAGAAAATCACTGTAGCCTGCTCACCAGTACCTCATAAGGATATTTTAGAGGTAGCAAAGACAATTTTAGCTTCAAAGGGAATTGAATTAGTTATTAAAGAATTTGATGACTATATTATTCCAAATAATGTGGTTGAGGATGGCACCTGTGATGCTAATTTCTTCCAGCATTTACCATATCTTAATAATTTTAATAAGCAAAATAAGACTCATCTTGTTTCCTTAGGAGCAATCCATGTTGAGCCACTTGGAGTTTATTCAGTTAAGCATGAAAGCTTAGATTTTATTAAGAGTGCACAAAAATAAAAGCCTAAAGGGGAGGGCATATTAAATGATTGAAATTAAAAATTTATCAAAAACCTTTAATGTAAATGGAGGCACAGTGGATGCCTTAAGTGATGTTTCATTAACAATAAATGATGGTGATATTTATGGTATCATTGGAATGAGTGGTGCGGGTAAGTCAACTCTTGTTAGATGTATTAATATGCTTGAAAGACCTACTGAGGGCTCAGTTTTAATTGATGGTGTAGATATTGGTCTTATGAATAAGCAGGAGCTAAGAGAGGAAAGACGTAAAATCACTATGATTTTCCAGGGCTTTAATCTTCTTCAGCAAAAGACCTGTCTTGATAATATTGCTTTCCCATTAGCTCTTGCTAAGGTTAAGAAGGCAGAAAGAAGAGAAAAAGCTATTGAGCTTTTAAGGCTAGTTGGCCTTGAGGATAAGGCTAAGGTTTATCCATCTCAGCTTTCTGGAGGTCAGCAGCAAAGAATCGCGATAGCTAGAGCCTTAGCTACTAATCCCAAAATTTTATTATGTGATGAGGCAACTAGTGCCCTAGATCCTAAGACAACACGTCAAATTTTAGAGTTAATTAAAAAGATAAATCGTGAGCTTGGTATTACTGTTATTATTATTACTCATCAAATGAGCGTAGTTGAGGATGCCTGTAATAAGGTTGCTATCCTAGATGGTGGTAGGGTAGTAGAGGAGGGAGAGGTTAATAGCGTCTTCTCTAGGCCAAAGAGTAGTGCGGCTAAGAGGCTAGTTTATCCAGAAATTGAAGGGGATAATGATGAAAGCTTCGTTGATTTACAAAGAATTAGAGTGGTCTTTAATGGTGCCTTAGCAACCTCAACCCCATTAGTTACTAAGATGGCAATAGAGAAAAATATTATTGCGAATATTTTATATGCATCAACTAAGAGCATTCAGGACAAGCTTTATGGAAGTATGATTTTAGGCTTTGATAGGGCTATAGATTTAAATGAGGTATTTGATTACCTACATAGTATTGAAAATATTTATGCGGAGGTACTAGAATAATGTTATTTTTATCAGATACAACCTTCCAGGAGGCATGGCAAATCTTTATTGAGGAATTTCCATATGCCTTATGGGAAACCTTTTATGCAACATTACTAGCAACTCTATTTGCAGTAATTATTGGCTTACCATTAGGTATATTACTTGTTGTGGGTGAGAAGGATAATATTCTTCCCCTACCAAAGCCTGTTTTAAGTATATTAAATTGGCTAATAAATATTTTTAGATCAATCCCATTTTTAATTTTAATGATTTTAGTATTACCTCTTTCAAAGGTAATAGTAGGAACAAAGGTTGGTACTATTGCTTCAATAGTTCCATTAGTAATAGCTGCGGCTCCCTTTGTAGCACGTTTAATTGAGGGCTCAATTAGAGAGGTTGATTCTCATCTTATTGAGGCTGCGTTATCTATGGGTGCAACACCATTTCAAATTATTTGGAAGGTTTTAATCCCTGAGGCTATGCCATCAATAGTTTCTAATTTAACTATTGCCCTAACAACTATTCTTGGCTATACTGCGATGAGTGGTGCAATTGGTGGTGGCGGTCTTGGTAAGATTGCGATTAGCTATGGCTATTATAGATTTAATATGTCAGTAATGATTATGGCAGTAATTATATTAATTTTATTAGTTCAAGCCTTCCAATCTCTTGGAACCCTTCTAGCTAATAAGATTGATAAGAGAGTAAAAAGATAATAGATAGGTATGA
>JAHHSW010000153.1 GCA_020024985.1 Anaeroplasmataceae bacterium
ATTGCTCAGCTAATCCTCTAGAAATAAGGACCTCACCCTTATTGGGCATCTCGCCATAAGATAATTGAAGAGTGCTTTCATCATCACTGCTTTCAATTGCTTTAGGAGTATATTTTTCTTCTATAGCAACTAATGAGGCAAAATTACTATATGTAAATTTACCAACCTTAGCTTCTGTTTCAAAGAAATCAATGCTCTTATACATATCATCAGATAGCTTTCTTAGCTCCTTATAGGAATCAAAGTTGGTGAAAACAGCATTTTCGCTAATTTCCTTCCTCTCTAATGTAATATTGGTTGTTTCAAAAGCAAAATATGATACGAATGACATGGCAACAGCCATAATAAAAATAAATATTTGCTTAAATATATTACTTGTAGAATAGGCTTTCTCCTCATACTTATTAGAAAATAGCCTTTTAACAATATCTTTAAAGCTAAATAAGCGTCCATTCTTTTTAGCTTCGCTTTTAATAAATTTTGGAACTGTACCAGAAACATTTTCGCTTGAATAGGTATTATTTGAACCATTAAATATAATCTTTTTCTCTGAATTATTTTCTAATACAGTAACGCCTTTACCAGGCCTTATATAGATATTTTCATTATCACTATAAATATCTATATCATCAGTAGGAATACTATTACCATAATAATTGATATTGGTTCCTCCTACTAAATAGGTTTTCTTATCCTCAGAATCAATAACTATATTCCTATTATTTTCTTCTAATTCAATAGATGACTCTAGCTCAGCATCATTGCTTAGCTCACCATCAACTAGCTTAATATAGCTATCGGCATATTTAGTTATTAGGTTTAATTCATGTGTAACTAAAACAACAAGCTGAGTTTTAGATATTTCCTTAAGAATATCCATAACAATAGTTGTATTTTCAGCATCAAGATTACCTGTTGGCTCATCTGCTAAAATAATGTCGCTGCCCTTAATTAAGGCTCTTGCTATAGCAACACGCTGCTTTTGACCACCAGACAAAGCATCAACATTTTTATTTTTAAACCTGTCCATTTTAACAAGCTTTAAAACGACTTCACTTCTACGTTTTATTTCATCCTGATCCTTAAATCCTGCTATTGTCATAGCATTATGCATTATTTGCTCTACTGTATATCCGTTTTCCAAATAATAATTTTGGAAAATAAATCCAATCTTGCTATTTCTTACATAATCAACCTTTCCGGAAACATCTTCACCATCAATGAATATTTTTCCAGAATCTTGCTTTTCCAATCCTCCTATTATATTAAGCAATGTTGTTTTTCCTGAGCCTGATTTACCAAATATTGATATTAAGCCTTTATTAGGCAATTCAAATGATACACCCTTAAGTACCTTGTTAGCACTTCTTGTATGAGGGTTAAATTCCTTCTTTATTTCTTTAATCCTTATCATTTTGAACCTCTTTTCAAGCTCTTCCTAATGCTTTGACTATTAATATTTTTATTAAATTCTACAGCAACAGCCTCAACTATTAAAAATATAATTAATTCTATAAAGAAATAATTACCTATTGTAATAATTTGCATAGTGCTTCCTGGGAATACTGTTGCTATTAGGCTTACTATTGGTAATAGCAGCATTGTTGGTAAATATATAAGGGCCATTTGGATATACAAGGATCTAGATGACACCTTTCTTGAAATTCCTAATGTTCTATAAACAGCAAAGTCAGCTTGATATATTTTTACGCTTCGCATGAAAATGACTACAATTAATAATCCAAATAAAATACTGATTATTATAAGTGCAAAATACAATAATACATTTGTCGTAAAAACAACTCCAGCCTTAGATACATAAATTTGCCTATTAGAAAGCATACCCATAAATCCATCATTTAATTTATTTATGGATTCTGCAGCAAGCTTATCAGATGAATAATACAAGGTAGACTGAAGAACTCTATCAGGAATTGCGAACATTTCTTCATAATCTTCACTATTCATTTCAATAATCATACCCTGAACATCCTTTGTGTGCTCTGTATCATTGATTATTTTATATGTTTTATCAGCTTTGAAATTAAATAATACTTCTTTTCCTTTGCTCTTATAATAAAGCGAATTTAGAATATTAATTTCACCTCTTTGTAAAGAGCTATTTTTAACAAACTTATAAACAACAGCATCCTCATGATTAATTCTCATGGTGCTATTTATAGCCATTATTTGCTTTCCGTTAGAAACTAAATCATCATAAGATAAATACATATAAATATTTTCTTTATCTAATGTGAATTTTGTATCTATTCTTTCTATTCCAACATCAGCCTTTAAGAAGGTATCCTTTACAACATCTGAATCTCTTTCTAAGGATTTAGGCATTTCTAAAACTGCATTTCCTCTTTTTAAAGGATATTTATATGGATCATATATGCAAATTACATCACAGCTACGAAGCATATTTCCCTGCTTTGGAATACTTATTGTAAATTCAGATAGCGATCTATCAAATAAGACAAATCCCGCATTAGAATTACCCGCAATTATATCTAGATCATTTTGTGACATAGGCTCTTCAGAGGATACAATAACCTTTCCACTAACTCCTGCGCCATCTAGATCAATTGTTACCGGCTTAATTAAGCTTTGACTAAAATAAGATAGGATAATAAACAAAGTTATACTACATACAAATAACGCAAACGTCATCATAATAGTAAATTTAGGTCTACTCTTATAATTTAATAAGCCAATATGAAATATATTCTTTAAATCATGGAATCTAGAAGGATTTATATTTTCATCACTTACTATATCACTATTATCTTGAGGCTTTGTAATAATTTTATCCTCACTAATTTTCCCATCAAAAACACGTATTCTACGAGTAGCATACTTAACAAAGAATTCTGGATTATGTGTTACTACTATAACAAGCTTATCCTTAGAAACCTCCTTCAATAAAGCCGCTACCTCCATACTAGCCTTTACATCTAGATTACCAGTAGGCTCATCAGCTAATATAATAGGACTATCCTTAGCAAGTGCTCTAGCAATAACTGTTCTTTGCTTTTCACCACCAGATAATTTACTACCTCTTTGGTTAATTTGCTTTATAAGTCC
>JAHHSW010000154.1 GCA_020024985.1 Anaeroplasmataceae bacterium
CTATTACTACAAGCCCAAGCACTCTAATAAAGGCAATTATTAAATAGCTTATGTCAATAGGAAGCCTACTACTATTACTAATTAAGGCTACAATTATATTTGATAAGGGGATTACTAAAAATGGTAGAAATAATAGGTCCTTAGCTCTTATTCCTCTTATCACTGGCTTAGCTAGCCTTTCTTTTCTTATATAATAAAAATAATAAAATAGAGAAGCTATAGATATAGTTATTTTAATTAAGGCTTCTATATAAATATTTTTAATAAATAAGCTAAAGGGAATTGACTCTACCAATAAAAGTATAGCAATTAAAAGAAAAACACTTATATATCTTTGCTTCTTATCCATTAACGCCACCTCCATTATTATAATTTTACCAAAGTAATGAGATAAATAAAAGACTAGAAAATTAATTCTAGCCTTTAAATACTTTTTTTACTTTAATAAAGCCTTAAGCTCCTCTACCTTATCAAGCTTTTCCCAAGGTAAATCTAAATCATCTCTACCAAAGTGACCGTAGGCAGCAGTTTGCTTATAAATTGGTCTTTTTAGATTTAGAGTTCTAATAATTACTGCTGGAGTTAGGTTAAATAGCTCATTAATCTTATTAGAAATTAATTCCTCACTTACCTTAGCTGTACCAAAGGTATCAACAAGAACTGAGGTTGGCTCAGCTACACCAATTGCATAAGATAATTGGATTTGGCATCTCTTACATAGACCAGCCGCAACAACATTCTTGGCAATATAACGAGCCATGTATGAGGCTGATCTATCTACCTTAGATGGGTCCTTACCAGAGAAGGCACCACCACCATGGCAGGCAGCTCCACCATAGGTATCAACAATAATCTTACGACCAGTAAGACCAGAGTCACCCTGAGGTCCACCAACTACGAATCTACCAGTTGGATTACATAAGAACTTAGTATCAGCATCTACTAGATTGCTAGGTACAACAGCATCAACAACATACTTCTTTATATCTCTTGCTAGGTCCTTCATATCAACCTCTGGAGAATGCTGAGTTGAAATTAAGACTGTATCTACTCTCTTAATTACATTATTCTCATCATACTCAACAGTTACCTGGCTCTTTCCATCTGGACGAAGGTAAGGAAGTGTACCATTCTTTCTAACCTCAGTTAGCTTACGGCATAGCTTATGAGCTAGGGTAATGCTTAGTGGCATATACTCCTTAGTCTCATCACAGGCATAGCCAAACATAATTCCTTGATCACCTGCACCCTGAGCATGATCATCACTCTCATCAACACCCATAGCGATATCTGGTGATTGTGGGTCAATTGCACACATAACGGCTAAATTTTCAGCATCAAAGCCATATTTTCCTCTTACATAGCCAATTTCAGCTACTGTTTCTCTTACAATCTTTTGTACATCTACATAGTGATTAGTAGTAATTTCACCAAATACCATAACCATACCAGTTGTACAAATAGTTTCACAGGCAACACGTCCATTTGGATCATGTGCTAAAATATCGTCAAGTACTGCATCACTTATTTGGTCAGCAATCTTATCAGGATGTCCCTCAGTTACTGATTCTGATGTAAAAAATCTTCTCATCTTATATTCTCTCCTTTAGTGCCTTTGTAAATTGATCTGCACAGCTAGTCTTTCTAGCTCCACAGGTATTACCCTCTAATAGCTCTATAACCTTCTCAGCCTTCATTCCCTCAACTAGCTTACTAATAGCCTTAAGGTTACCATTACAGCCTCCTACAAATGATACGTTATGAATAACGTTATCACTGTCTAAATCAAAAATAATCTTTCTTGCACATACTCCTTGTGGTGTATATTCAAAGCTCATAAAATAATCCTCCTACATTTCATCATAAATATTTTCAAAATCACTGCTAAACTTCATAAATCTATCAAAAACAAGCGGGTCAAAGTAAATTTTACAATGGCTATCCATAACCTGTAATGATTTTTGATGATTATATGCCTTCTTATAGGACTTAACACTACGCATAGTGACATATAGCTCACAAATTAAAATAATTTGAGCATCCATATTATTTTGAATTTGTCTTTGCTTTTCCTTAAAGTCATCTGTATCATAGCCCTCTAAAATGGCTCTTACTATGCTTTCGCATTTTCTAGAAAGCTGAATACGGGTTATTATATCGCTTCCTAGCTTAGTTTGGTTTCTAAGCTCCTCAAACTTTTCATCATCATCAATATCTAAGCTAGCATTTAATAATACCTTCTTCTCGATATGAATAACTGAAAATTCAACAAGCCTATCACAATCCTTTGGCTCAAGTGATAATAGTGAGCCAAGCTTACGTGTCATAACAGATACTACCCTTAAATTTGCTAAATCATCCTCAGTTAAGGAATCAGTATCTAGTGATGACTCAAAAATTTTGGTTACTACATTGGTGAAATCCTCTTGAACTGATCTACGCTTAACAAGCTCATTAATTCTTTGCTCCTGCATATAATTAGCCATACTAACATAAATATACAAGACTAGCATAAATAGTCCTAAAAGGATACTCCTGATTAGTATATCCTTAAACTCCGGGGATGTAAAGAAGGTTTTAAAGAAATATCCAATATCACTATAATCCTTATTGAATAATATATTATAGGTTACCGTAAAGTGTAAGATGGTAACTATAATAAATACCCATAAAAAGATATTCTTTAGCATCTTCTTATCCTGGTAAAAGGCACAAATAGTAAGTGAGTAATACAATAATATGTATCCGCACTCCTGCAGGAAGATCTGGCTACCTGCCTTAAGCTTAAAATAAATAATTATGGAAGATAAGAACATATAAAACGAGGCAAAATACATCGCTATTATTTGACTCATCTTATCCTCATAGCCCTTATTAATAAGCTTATTTAGGGTATAGTTAACAAAGAAGGTAACTGGGAATAGTAAAAATGTTAAAAGCCAATTTGATTTATCTCCAAATGAGATTAAGGTAAATATCAAGGTATAAATTAGGTTTGATACTAAAATTATGTTTTTAATAACAACATTTTTTCTATATAA